>JBGUHM010000001.1:0-11499 GCA_045112115.1 Sodaliphilus sp.
ACCTCGTTCTGGGCCGCGGTGAAGCCAAGACCAAGGAGGAGTACCTTGTCAAGCTTCGCGAGATGCTTGAGCGCCAATTTGTCACCGACAGCAACTACCGCTTCAGCATTGATGCCCGTCAGAAGATTATGGAGACCGTGGGCGAGCTCGAACTTCCGGATGAGATACTCAAGGAGTTCCTGCTTATGCGCAACGAGAAGGCTACCCGCGAGCAGGTTGAAGAGGAGTATCCTTCGGCTCGTCCGGAGATTGTGTGGACGCTTATTCGCGGCAAGCTCATCCGTCAGATGGGTGTGAAGGTTGAAGATGAGGACCGCATGAAGTTGGCCCGATTCTACGTGGCTCGCCAGTACGCACAGTACGGCATGATGAACGTGCCTGAGGACCTTATCAACGAGGGCGCCACCCGTCTGCTCGAGGACCAGCACCAGAACGAAGAGATCACCGAGCGTTGCCTCGACGACAAGGTGTACGACGCCATCCGCAACGCTGTGACGTTGAGCGAGCAGACCGTTTCGGTCGAGGAGTTCAACGCCTTGTTCAGCGACGGCAAGGAGGAGTGATTTTAAGTGTTAAATGTTAAGTTATTTTTGTTCACTATTAACTGATTTGATATGAACGATTTCAGAAATTTCGCCGTAAATCATCTCGGCATGAACGGTCTCGCGCTCGACCAGTATACTGGTTCAGTGAACAACAGCCTGATTTCGCCCACGATTATTGAAGAGCGCAAGCTCAACGTGGCCCAGATGGACGTGTTCTCTCGCTTGATGATGGACCGTATCATTTTCCTGGGCGACCAGATTGACGACTACACGGCTAACGTGATTCAGGCCCAATTGCTCTATCTCGATAGCGCCGACCCCGGCAAGGACGTGTCGATTTACATCAACTCGCCTGGCGGCTCGGTGTATGCCGGTCTTGGAATCTACGACACCATGCAGTATATCTCGAGCGATGTGACGACAATTTGCACCGGCATGGCCGCATCGATGGCCGCTGTGCTGCTTGTCGCCGGCGAGAAGGGCAAGCGTTACGCCCTGAAGCACTCGCGTGTGATGATCCACCAGCCGATGGGCGGCATTCAGGGTCAGGCGAGCGACATCGAGATTACAGCCCGTGAGATTCAGAAACTCAAGCAGGAACTGTACAACATCATCTCGGAGCATTCCGGCCAGCCTTACGACAAGGTGTACGCCGACAGCGACCGCGACTACTGGATGACCAGCGAGGAAGCCAAGGAATACGGCATGATCGACAAGGTGCTATTGAAGTCGAAGGAGTAAAGAAGAATGGCAAACAAACGTACAAGCGTCACACGGTGTATCTTCTGCCAGCGCACGGCCGAGGAAATTGACCGTCAGGGAGCTTTTCTGGCGCCCGGCATAGGCGGTTGCATCTGCTCGGACTGCGTGGTGAACCTCTACGACGCTCTCGACTCGGTGTATGACTTGGGTCATAAGAAAAAAAAGGCTGCCGTTAAGCCCAATGAGATGGGCGAGCTGCCTACGCCGAGTGAGATCAAGGCCTATCTCGACCAATATGTGATTGGTCAGGACGAGGCCAAGAAGTATCTCTCGGTGGCTGTGTACAACCACTACAAGCGCATCGACCAGGCCAGCGACGATGTGGACATCGAGAAGTCGAACATCATGATTGTGGGTCCGACGGGAACCGGCAAGACGTTGTTGGCCAAGACCATCGCGCGTTTGTTGAAGGTTCCCTTCGCCATCGTCGACGCCACTGTTCTCACCGAGGCCGGTTACGTTGGTGAAGACGTGGAGAGTTTGCTGGTTCGCCTTTTGGCCGACTGCGACTATGACATCGAACAGGCCAAGCGCGGCATCGTGTTTATCGACGAGATTGACAAGATAGCCCGCAAGAGCGACAATCCGTCGATTACGCGTGACGTGAGCGGCGAGGGAGTGCAACAAGGCCTGCTCAAGCTCCTCGAGGGCTCGATAGTGAATGTACCTCCACAAGGCGGCCGCAAGCACCCTGAGCAGAAGATGATTGCTCTTGACACGAAGAATATCCTGTTTATCTGCGGCGGCGCTTTCGAGGGCATAGAGCGCAAGATTGCGTTAAGGCTCAACACTCATGTGGTGGGCTACGGCGCCGGCAACCGTATAAGCAAGGTGGAGCAGGAGAAATTGCTGCACTACGTTGCTCCGCAGGACCTTCGCTCCTACGGCTTGATTCCCGAAATCATAGGCCGTGTGCCAGTGCTGACCAATCTCGAGCCGCTTGATGCCGCCGCGTTGAGGCGCATCTTGGTAGAGCCGAAGAACGCCATCGTGAAACAGTATCAGAAATTGATGAAGATGGACGGAGTGACACTCGAGGTGGCCGACGATGCTCTCGACTACATAGTGGAGAAGGCAATAGAGTTTAAGCTCGGCGCGCGCGGCTTGCGTTCGATTTTTGAGACCATCATGGTCGACGCCATGTACTCACTACCCGGTACCAAGAAAAAGAAGTTTACGCTTACGCGCGATTATGCCCGTGAGCAACTCGACAAGTCGGGCATGACGCTTCAGATGATGAATCGTTGAGCTGACGAGATGAGAAAAAAGCAGCCGGCCGCCTCTGTTGGGGTGGCCGGCTGTGTGTATGGTGTAAAGTGGTGTGTTATTGGGTGATGTACTTTTCCGACTCGCCGTAGCGGTTGTCGGCAGGTTCGCTGTCGAGACAGAGAATCACCGTGAGGTAGATGGCGTAAATGACGTCTAGCGCCAGCAGACCTGCAACAACCATGGTAACGTATTGGAGATTTTGGAATATGCTGTAGTCGAAGTCGGTGGCTGAATTGATGTTCATTACGGTGAATGTGACATAGAGCCGGAAGGCGATGTAGATAGCGATGGGTACAAGCAGCAGTCCCACCCAGAGGCCGCTTCGGCCGGTGTCGTGTACACGTCGCACAGTCGATGAAATCTGCGGGATGATAATTACGAGATTGGCGATGAGGAGAAGCATCATCGGCAGCATGACGTTGTAGATATGCATCTGGAGTAAGCCGACGAACAGACCTATCGATGCCAGCATGCTGGCAACCTTCAGCAGCACCACCCAAGCCTGGAACTTCCAGTACTCGCTGCGCCGTGTGCGTCCGCCGAAGTGCAGGTATTTGTTTTTGAAACAGCCGACGAACGACTCGCAGAAGGTGGGCTGTGAGTACTGCTCGTATCTCACGTTACTGTCCTTCGACTCGCTGCCTGCATAAGTCAGGTAATCCATTGTGTTCGCATTCTCGATGTTTAATGTAATTGCGTTCATAGTTGTTGTTTTGCTCGTTTGTTATTTGTTTTACGATACAAAATTACAACATGGAGGCCGCGGGTTGCAAATCGGCGGCCGGATTTGTGACGAACAGGCTGGGATAATGTACAAAATACTGTCATGAAATGAGAAATTCACGACAGTATTATTGTGTTGTGTGTGGTGGCTGCTGCTATTTGAAGAAGAAGAACATGACGGCAGCGGCATGACGAGCGCTTATGCCCTGAGCCTTGCCCATGTACGACCCAGTGCGGTCATATAGGCTACCGTCGCTGCTGACTTTGCCTTTATAGGAGCCAGTACGGTCGTACACGCTTCCTGAAGAGTCGATTTTACCCTGATAGGAGCCGGTGCGGTCGTACACGCTTCCGTTGGAGTCGATTTTACCCTGATAGCTGCCGGTGCGGTCGTACACGCTTCCGTTGGATTCAATTTTACCAATGTAGGAGCCCGTTCGGTCGTAGAACGACTGTGCCGCAGCCTGAGGCATCGCCATTATCGCCACGAAGGCCACTGTGAGCAGTAATATAATCTTTTTCATCACTTTATGGTTTAATTGTTATGACAATCGTTTAGAAGAAATACTGGAAGACATCGCGCTGGATACACTGCCAAGTCTCACCGGTCTCACGCAGTATGAGGTACTGCACACTCTCACCACCGAAGAGCCGCACGAAGAGAACAAGCCCCTGTTCGGTGCCCGCCATGACCTGTATTTCGGGCGCGTGAGCGAGGAAATCGCCTTCGTCGTCGACAAACCATACGGACTGGTATCCGTCAGGGCTGTTCGGGTCGACCTGTCCGTGGAACTCCCAGCTCGACACAACCTCACCTTCGGCTATGCATACCATGGCCGCCAGAGCGTCGCTGCCCTTGTTTTCGAACTGTACGGCATAGAACGATCGTTCAGCGCTCTCGAGGTCGGCAATCCACTTGCTGGCCTTCACAGCCCGTCCGCCGTAGAAATGGCTTATGATATCGAGAGCGTCCTTTCCGGCCTTCTTTTCCGGCTCACCCTCTTTCCATCGGTTGAACTGCAGCAGCGTGTGTCCGGCCGTGAAGTCGTCTTTCACTACCCAAGGCACCATTTCGGTGTTGTCGTATCCCCGGAACATCTTTGGCAGTACCGTTGGGTCGGCCAAGCTGAAGATGTATCGCATGTCGTCGCTGATGACATAGCCTTCGCTGTCCTTGTGCTGCACATGTTTGGAGTCGGCCAGACGGACACGGTTGATGTGCGGCTTGAAGACCATCTGCGTGTAGTCGTTTATGGTTTTTACCGGGTTGTCTTTTTCAACCACGACGATGAATTTGTTGCTTTTCTTGTTGACTTCTCTTACGGGCAGCGGACGCTGTATGGCCGTGATGTCGAGGTTTGCGGTAATGTAGGAGCTCAACATGTCGATACCCTCCCAGAAGCAGTCGTCGGGCAGTTTGTCCAGTTTCGAGACCTTTCCTTCGACCTCACCGTTGTCGTTAGGCGTGAACACCGCCATGAACGACTCGTCCCAAGTAGAGATGAGCAGTTCGTGCCCGCCACGTACGCTTCGGTGGTTGGGCACCAGCGTGTATTTCTGCGGGTGTATTTTGGCGTTTGGCCTCAGCTGTTCAAATTTTTCGAGCACTGCTTCGGCATGGTTGCTGTACCATCGGTGTGCAGTCTCGTAAGGGTCTTGAGCACTTGCCGCTATTGCCGTCACGAAGATGGTGAGTGCGACAAAGATGATGTGTAATTTCGATTTCATCGCTATTTTATTAAAAGATGTGTAACTGAATGATTAGACTACCGTAGGCATTGGCGGTTTAAACCGTTAATGTTTATTTGGATGCCTTCATGTCGGCATTGAGTCTTTCGTTCGTCGCTTCTGTGAGCTTCTGCTGGAATTCATCCACCTTGCCTTGTTTCTTATAATAGTCGGCATAGAGTTTCATCATTGCGTTGATGTCGTTGGTTTTCGACGGGTCCTCCATTGCGGCTTTCAGCTGCTGATCGAGGTCTTTAGCGTCCTTGTCGATGTCGCCTGTGGGCTGCATCGGGCTGACACCTGTTTGCTGTTGAGGCTGTGCTGCGGCTGGTGCAGCAGCGGATTGGCTGGCAGCGGGTTGGCTTGTGCTGCTTGCATTTTTGTCAGATCCGTTGCATGCCGCAAGGCAAACTGCGGCTGCCGTGATCATCAGTAAAATAGATTTTCTCATAGTCATGAAATATTATTTGTTTTGAAAAATCGATGTGCAAAGGTAAGCATTTTTCTTTAACCATACAATCATTGTCAATGGAATTTATATCCATTGAGTGTGAATAAAGGAGTATTTTGATGATTTTTTGTGCCAAAATATCAGCAAAACGGGGATAAATATGTTAAAAATGTTAATAAATGCACTTTTCTTGCAAAAAAATTTGGCGGTTATGTATTATGTCATTACTTTTGCACCAGTTTTCATGGTATTTAGTTTTCTAAGGTAATGAATTCTGAAAATGACGTCGTGATGACGTGTTATCTTTTCATTGTTTAAGGTTTATGTTAATGGTATTAGAAGGTTAATTAGTTAAGCAATCCCCGGCGAGTGACTCGTCAGGGATTCGTTTTTTATGCAAGTACCGCAACGCCCCCTCTGGCCAAGACTGAATTGGTGAGCGGGGGCGTAATGGGTTATGGGTTGTATAGGTCGTGGTGATAGAAGTTGAGCACCTCCTGAGCCATGCGGTAAGCGCTGGCAGCTGGTCCGTCGGGGTATAGCTCGATGGAAGCGAGATAGTCGTTGAGCGCCAGGCGTATGTTCCCCTGCCTGCGGTGTGCGTTGCCACGCAGGTAAAGCGCCATGGCCACGGTTTCGGGTGAAGCGTTGCCACGGTTGGCGAGCATGGAGTCCGCGCTTTCGATGGCTTTCGCCGTTTGGTCGTCGGCGAGTTCTCGTTCAAGTCGTTCGATGTCAATCATTTGCTGTTTCCTTTGCTAAGTGTTTGCGCTCGTTCTCGTCGAGTACGATTTTTCGCATCCTCAGGTGGTTTGGCGTGATTTCGACGTACTCGTCGGCCTTGATGTATTCCAGCGCCTCCTCGAGGCTGAACACGATAGGCGGAACGATTTTCACCTTGTCGTCGGCTCCGCTGGCTCGCATGTTGGTGAGCTTCTTGTTCTTTGTGACGTTGATTACGAGGTCCTTCTCCTTTGTGTGTTCCCCGACGACCTGTCCTGTGTAAACATCGTCCTGAGGGAAGATGAAGAACTTGCCGCGGTCTTGTAGTTTGTCGATGGCGTAAGCGAAAGCCGTTCCACCTTCCATGGCGATGAGCGAGCCGTTGGTTCGTCGCACGATGTCGCCCTTCCAAGGCTCGTAAGCCAGGAAGCGGTGAGCCATGATTGCCTCTCCGGCACTGGCGGTGAGTACGTTGGTTCGTAGTCCGATGATGCCACGTGACGGTATTTTGAACTCCATGTGAATACGGTCGTTCTGGGTTTCCATGATTACCATTTCACCTTTGCGTCGCGTGACCATGTCGATCATCTTCGACGAGTACTCTTCGGGTACGTTGATGGTGAGAGTCTCGATAGGCTCGCATTTCACGCCGTCTATTTCCTTAATAATCACCTGTGGCTGCCCCACCTGCAGTTCGTATCCCTCGCGTCGCATCTCCTCGATGAGCACGCTCAGGTGCAGCACTCCACGTCCGAAGACGTTCCAGGCGTCGTCGTTCTCGGTTCGTTCGACCCTGAGTGCGAGGTTCTTGTCGAGTTCGTGCATCAGTCGGTCGTAGATGTGTCGCGATGTGACATATTTGCCGTCACGTCCGAAGAACGGCGAGTCGTTGATGGTGAACCGCATGGACATGGTTGGCTCGTCGATGGCGATGCGCGGCAGAGCCTCGGGAGCGTCGAGAGCTGTGACGGTGTCGCCTATTTCGAAGCCGTCGAGTCCTACGATGGCGCAGATGTCGCCGTTGTGAACCTCGCTGACGTGGCTTTGAGCCATGCCCTCGAAAGTACGCAGTTCTTTTACTTTCTGCTTGACCACTGTTCCGTCCTTCTTGCAGAGTCCCACTTCCTGTAGGTCGTTGATGGTGCCGCGGTGAACACGTCCCACGGCAATACGTCCTACGTAGGTGTTATAGTCGAGCGAAGTGATGAGCATCTGTAGCGCCCCCGGGTTGTCCTTTGGAGCCGGTATGTGTTCGATGATGGCGTCGAGTACCGCCGTTATGTTGTCGGTTGGGTTTCGCCAGTCGTCGCTCATCCATCCTTCTTTAGCCGAGCCGTAAACAGTCGGGAAATCGAGCTGCTCCTCGGTGGCGTCGAGATTGAACATGAGTTCGAACACCGCTTCCTGCACCTCGTCGGGTCGGCAGTTGGGTTTATCCACCTTGTTGATTACGACGATTGGTTTTAGACCTATCTGTATGGCTTTCTGCAGCACGAACCGCGTCTGCGGCATTGGTCCTTCGAATGCGTCGACCAGTAGCAGACATCCGTCGGCCATGTTGAGGACTCGCTCCACTTCACCACCGAAGTCGCTGTGTCCCGGAGTGTCGATGATGTTGATTTTGTAGCCTTTGTAGTTGATGGAGACGTTTTTTGACAGGATTGTGATGCCACGCTCGCGCTCGAGGTCGTTGCTGTCAAGAATCTGCGTTCCCACTTCCTGATTGTCTCGGAAGAGGTTACCTGCGGCGAGCATTTTGTCGACGAGAGTTGTTTTGCCGTGGTCGACGTGCGCTATGATAGCGATGTTTCTAATTTGCTGCATATCTGTAGTTTAGCCCTAAATTGGCGGTATTTCTGTTTAAATCGGCTGCAAATTTACAAAAAATCTGGCTAATAATTTGTCTGAATAGCGAATTTTGTGAAATATCATCATTGAATTATGCGAAATTATGCGAAATTTTAACCATGAATTTTTTCGGACACCTCGGATGGGGTTCTACGGAGTCGAGGAGTTTTTGGAGGTGGCGGCTTTGCCGTCTGGGGAGTCTCTCGCTTTTGCGAGCGTGGGACAGTGGTTGGTATGCTGCACTCATGTAACATGGAGGTTAGGGAGCACCGCTGGCGCGGTGGAAATTTACAAAAAATTTGGGTCAAAATTTCTCAAGTTATTTTGATAGGGCTATGTTTGTATATTCTACGGAGGCTGGGAGTTTTTTGGAGTTTTATATTTTTATGTATGCTGGGACAGTGGATGGGGGAGTGTGGCGCATCTTCGAAGCGCTTATTTTCTGAGTTGCTGGCACCAAGCTGCGCACCCCTTCGGGGTCGCTGGCATGGTGTTACTAATGTTGCTGGCTCTTCGAGCCGCTTTTTGTTCGGCGGGACAGTAGTGGGCGCTTCGCGCATGGAAGATGGAGGATGTAAAATGGGGGATGTAATACATGGGACACTGTTGGGCGCTTCGCGCATGGAAGATGGGGGTTGTAATATGTAGGATGTAGTACATGGGACAGTGGGTGGTCAGAATCGTCGAAGACGATGATATTTCTTTAGCCCCAGACTGGCGAGCGGTAACGAGACTGTCTGGGGTAGGCGAATCGGTTGGTGTCAACGTCGAAGACGTTGCATTTCAATGGGTTGCTTCGGAAGAAATGTAACGTCTTCGACGTTATTCCTTTTGTCGTCTTTTCCCCCAGATAGCATTGCTTCGCTTGCAATCTGGGGCTAACGAGGTAGCAAAGTCTTCGACTTTTTGCATTTGTCATTGTAAGGGAATCAAATGAAAAATGAATAGTATTCAATGTGGGACAGTGGGCATGGGCTGTGCTGAGGGCAAAATAGTGGATGAGAATGAAGACTGTAATAGCAATTTAGAGGGGTGCGAGATGAAGATGTGCTCGTTGAGTTTGTTTTGGAAAATATTTCAAAAGTTTTTTAAAAAAAGTGGGATTATTTTTGGTGATATTGAAAATATGTAGTAACTTTGCGGCTGTAATAGTGATTTGTTTATATTTTTGGGCAATTAACCTTAAAATTTTATTACTCATTTATTTTTTAATTTTTTAAATTATTTTTTATGAATACATTAATTTTAACATCTGAGAGTCAGTTGACTCAAATGAACACGCGTTTTGTGATTACACAAGACGTAAGTTTGAGTGCCGATGTGACCATTGGGGCACACCGGGAGAGTACTATTTGAAAGTAATTACAAATTAAATAAAGTGAATAGGTTATGAAAAAGTATTTTTTATTATCACTGTTATTGACGCTGCTTTGTGTCAACATGCATGCGTTTACCGTCACCCAAGACGGTTTCGAGCACGAATACGAGATCATATCACTTGCCAACCGCGAAGTGAGGCTTGTGAAGGGTGGTGAATTTAATTACGGGAACCCAAAAGTTGACTTTCATGTGCCCTCAACTGTGACTTATGGAGATGTTACATTCAATATTGTGGAATATGCCATCGATGTTTTTGTGTATGCGAAAAACATTTATTTCGATGAGGGCGTTCGCAAGATTAAATCGGTGGTACCTGTAGCTTACAGTATTTATTGCACTGATTTTAATCAATCTCCCAGCACCTATCCGACGGATTTGTACCTTCCGTCGACATTGGAAGAAATTGGCGACGATTTTGTGTCTGGCACATTTCCTGGCTGGGACGGAGCTTTTGATTCCGACGAATATCCTGTTCATGTCCACTTCGACCCAAACACTCATTTAAATATGAAGACGTTAAAAGGGTCGATGCTGGCCAATGCTTTAAGTGTGGATCTCTTTGTTCTAAACGGTATAGAGACCATAGAACCTGGAGCGCTGAGTAATGTGGATTTCCGCGATAGTTCCGGCAACTATATTACAGACTTTGTGCTACCTGAAGGTTTGAAGACAATAGGAGAGAGCGCGTTTTCGACATTTGTCTCGTCCTCGGCTGGATTCAAGGACAGTCCTGTCAATCGCATTGTTATACCGTCGAGCGTTGAGTACATTGGTCCATCGGCTTTCTGCGGGCGAGGCAGCGAGGTGTCTGTTGCTGAATCTAATCCGAAGTATTGCAGTGTTGACGGAGTGTTATACACAAAGGACATGAAGACGCTGTGTCACTATCCGTCGAAGAAGGGCGATATTTCGTTCTCAATTCCCGAGAGCGTTGATACAATTCACGTTGGTGCAATGTGTAACTTGAAGAATCTGCGAGACCTGACCATAAACGGCAACTACGAGTTCGTTGAATTGTCATCTCCACCTGTCAATACGTTTAAAAGCCCAATCATGTATTGCAGTTTCGACAATCTTTTTTATGGTAGCAAAATGACAACAATAGAGAGTCCAGCCTACCATTATGTGCTTAGGGATTGCAGCATTAAACGGTCGACAGTTCCCAATAATGTGTTGAAGGCTATCAGTGTGACAGCTGGTAAAACATTCGTTATAGCGTCAGGCACCGAGCCTTTGACTGTTGTAGGCACGAGTAGCAGAAAATCCAGTCCCCCCACCACTGGAGAATGCTACATCAACCGTCCTATTCAACTTGAACCCGCCACCAAACGTTACGCTGAACTATTTCGGAATTTCAAGGACATCTATGTTGCGACAAGCCATGAAGAAGACCTGTCATGGGTGACAGGAGTCCACTACGGCACCAACCTGTACTTATGTAGTAATCCTCCGGCATGCAGCCTGGAGTTCACCGATGAGAATTACGCCTTCCAGAATGTCTATGTTCCCGAAGGCACCTTAGAGCAGTATAAGGCTCATCCGATATGGGGCAAATTCCTTCATCTGGAAGAGTCGATGTCGCTCACCAACAGTGACGCTCAAGCAAACCCGCCAGTTGACGGTGACATCAACAGAGACAGTCTGGTGAACACAGGCGACGTGAGTGCTCTTTACGAATTGATATTAGGAGATGCTGTGCAAGGCGTTGGTGATCTCAACGGCGATGGCGAAGTGAATGCTGGTGATATTTCGGCACTATACCGCCTCATTTTGGGCAACTGAGAACGAACGTAAAATAGCGAAAAATGATTTCAACAAAGCCGGCTTCTGTGTGGAGCCGGCTTATTGTAATTGGTAACATAGGTAGTGATAAAAGGCGAGGGTTAGGTGTGGGTTTCCGCTGGCATGGTAGAACCACGAAGTGTTTTCGGAGTCCATAAGGACAAGCGAAGCGCACCGGATTTTTCTGAAAATTGATTTAAAATTATTCATTTTTTTGAAGATTTTATAGACTTTCCAGATGTGCTGGATTTATGGATTTTCTTGGGTTGTTTTGTGGGGGGGTGTTTG
>JBGUHM010000002.1:0-10383 GCA_045112115.1 Sodaliphilus sp.
CGACAAGGACATCGATAAAGAATCGCTCGGAGAGTATATCGACACTTGGAAGAAATATGACATGTTCTCGCTCAAGTGCAAGAACACCGAAGCTACGGTACGCGCCTACTCTATGGCCAACTATCCGGCCGAGGGCGACCGTTTCATGCTGACCGTGCGTATCGCCACGCCGCCGTTCAAGCCCAAACCCCAGACCGGTTTCATGGACGTGTCGCCGGGTATCGCATCCAGCTATATCTTCACCCTGAAGCCAGGCGACAAGGTGATTATGAGCGGCCCCTACGGCGACTTCCACCCCATCTTCGACTCGAAGAAGGAGATGATTTGGGTTGGCGGTGGTGCCGGAATGGCCCCACTTCGTGCGCAGATTATGCACATGACACGCACACTGAACTGCCGCGACCGTGAGATGCACTATTTCTACGGCGCCCGCTCGTTGAGCGAAGTGTTCTACCTTGAGGACTTCCTCGCTCTTGAGAAAGACTTCCCCAACTTCCACTTCCACCTGGCGCTCGACCGTCCCGACCCTGTGGCCGACGAGGCGGGTGTGAAATACACCGCGGGCTTTGTGGCTCCGGTGATGCGCGACACCTATCTGGGCAACCACGAGGCGCCCGAGGACTGCGAGTACTACATGTGCGGTCCGGCTATGATGAGCCAAACCGTGAACGAAGTGCTCGACTCGCTCGGTGTCGACCCCAGCTCAATCCACTACGACAACTTTGGATAATCAATTTTAACTGTTTTAATAAATACAATTTCGCAATGAAAAAATTAATTCTTCTCGCTGTTGCGGCACTGACATTGAATGCCGCCAGCGCACAGGTTACCCTCGATGGTAGCAAATTCTTCGACAATTGGTCGATAACGCTCAAGGGCGGCGGCGTTGCCCCCTTCCAGCACTATAAGTTCTGGCCCAACACCCGCGGTATAGCAGGCGTTGAACTGCGCAAGCAGGTCACTCCCGTGCTCGGTATCGGAGTAGAAGGCGAATGGTTGTTCAACACCTCGTCTTGGGGCGGTGTGAAGAGTCCGAACATCGTTGACCACCAGCTGGTGGGCGCTTTCGGTGCTCTGAACCTGGCCAACATCTTCGCCGGCTACAAGGGCTCGCCCCGCACATGTGAGCTCGAGGCCGTAGGAGGCGCAGGTTGGACTCACGCATATTGGCCCAACGACATCGCAGCCGACCGCAACTCATGGTATGCCAAGGCCGGTATGAACATCAACTTCAACCTTGGCGAGGCAAAGGCATGGACCTTCTCGCTCAAACCCGCCGTAGTTTGGTACATGGGACGTGGCGCACGTCAGAACACCAGCGCGTTCAACGCCAACCACGCTGTGGTTGAGATGCAGGCCGGTCTGACCTACCACTTCAAGAACAGCAACGGCACACATCACTTCACCATCGCCAACATTGAGCGCCACTCACAGGCCGATATCGACGCGATGAACGCCCAGATCAACGACCTCCGCGCTCAGGTGAGAGCACGTGAGGACCGTATCCGCGAAGCCAATGCCAAGATCGCCCAGCTCCAGAACGACCTCGACGAGTGCAACAAGCGCGGTCCGAAGACCGTGACCAACACCCGCGTGATCGACAACAGCATCGAGGAGCTCGAGACCAACGTCTTCTTCAAGGTGGGTAAGTCGGTTATCGGCGCAGACCAGGTTCCCAACGTTGAGCGCGTGGCAATCTTCCTGAAGAACCACAAGGACGCCACCGTTGAGATCAAGGGTTACGCTTCGCCCGAGGGCAACGAGGACCTGAACATCCGTCTTGCCAACGACCGTGCAAAGGCCGTTCGCGACATGCTCGTCAACAAATACAAGATCGACAGCAAGCGTATCAAGGCCGAGGGCCAGGGTATCGGCAACATGTTCAGCGAGCTCGAGTGGAACCGCGTCTCGATCTGCACCATCACCAATCCCAAGAAGTAAACCACCGTTTACCACATTGAACCCAAGCCGCCCGGGGTAGCCCAGGCGGCTTGTTTTTTTAGTCGCACGTAAAGCACGCGGGGAGGCGCTTTGGTTGCGTCTCCCCGCGGTGATATGGTGGCCGTGCGGCGCGGTTCAGCGCCGACGGCGGTTGGCGTACATTTTCAGGGCGATTCTCAAGCCCTTGAAAGCGAGGTAGAGGTAGTCCATTGTGTTGAGGTGGGCCACCTCCTTGTTGTTGAACAGCAAACCCCTGACGCCCTGCGTCTTAGCCCTGTTTCCAACCGTGGCGAGCTTGTTCTTCATCTCGAGCCGTCCCATCTCACGGTGTAGCAGCGACTTGGCACGAGCCATCTTCAGTTCATCGAGAGTATATCCCTTCCACGAGCTCTCAGGCGAGGGAGTGCTATCGTTCAGCAGATTTATCGACATAGTTTATTCGTTTTTATCCCCTGGCGGGTCGATTAGCAACTTAGAGATATATCTCACAATGGGATTGACTATCACCTGCTTGCGGAAGACCCACAGAATCAGGAAAATCACGACGAGCACACCGAGCACGATGCCGGCTCCAGCCCAAATGCTCTTGAAATGCTCGGCAAGCGACTGAATAGCCGACCACGAGACAATCACGAGCAGGCTCGCAGCCACAAACAACATAATCAGCAGTATAGCGATGGCAGCCAGTAGCTTAGCCAGTTTCTCAGTGACGGTTAAGCGTGCGTAGTCTACCTCGAGCGAGAGTTCGCTCTTCAACTGCTCATAGAGCTGACGATAGTCGATGTTTTCTTCCATTGACTGCGCTTGTCTTACTGCTCAATCTGAGCGCTTATTTGGTTGACAAGCTGCTCGACCTCGTCGTCGCTGAAGTCGATACCTTTCTTCTTGAGCAGTTCCTTGATGCGTGCGCGAAGATCCTTACCGCTCTCAGGAGCGAAAAGCAGAGCTGCCGAGCAACCCAGGATTGCACCGCCCAGGAATGCATATAATAAACTCAACTGTTTCATTTGAATGATGTGTATTAACGTTAATAGAATGTGTTATTCCTCAGTGCAGTGGGAGTTGATTACTCCTCCTTGATTTCGCGTGAGATGTCGTCGATGAGATCGTCCATCTCGTTGTTCGACAGGTTCAAACCTTTCTTGCGAAGAAGTTCGGCGATTTTGTTACGTGTCTCTGCGCCTTTTGCGGGGGCGAAGAGCAGACCAACGGCTGCGCCAGCGAGAGCGCCACCCAGAACTGCTAAAATGATGTGAACAGGTTTCATTGTGTTTCTTTTGTTTTAAAGTGGTTTATATTTGAGTATGTTTTTTGCTTTTTGGAACGCTAAAATTACATATAATATTATTATCACGCAACTTTAACATACATTTTTTTAAAAAACAGGCTTTTTTCTACCATTTTGGCCAAAAAAGTCACATAATAGAACACACCATCTGAGTGCGCCCCATCACAATTATCGACCCTGGCAGCACCTTCACTTCGTCGCCCACTTGCAAGGGCATTCCGTCGACCACAAGCAGTGACTGCGCATTGTCGCCAAACTTCTGGATTGTAACCTTGTTGGGCTTTACGAAAATACTTGCGTGGCGTCGACTCATATTTCGGTCCTGAGTGGGAATCTGAATGTCGGCCGCCGAGGTTGGTGACATACGCCCCACAACATTTCGCCCCGGCACGAGCGGGTACACCTGCCCGTTGCAGGTAAGCGTGCATTTCAAAATTGCGCGTTCGTTGGTTGTAATAATCTGCGTGTGCGTGCCACCTCCCGCGCCATAAGGCTGAGGTGCGGGACTGGGCTGTACGCCCTGCATTGGCGGTGGCGGGACATCGAAAAATACCGTGAATGTGTTACCGCACACCGGGCACGGCACATCCATTTTCTTCATGCCTTCGGTGCGGGTAATTTTCAACCTTGTGTTGCACTTAGGGCAAATCCGTTTCACTATTTCTCTGGTATCCGCCATTTTATGTTGCAATGCATTATAACAGTGGTCTGGGATGAATCACAGCGTGCTTGAGCCATCATAATCACCCAACGTCGACACTAACATGCCAACACCGCTTTCAAACGTGCAAATATAATAAAAAAATACAGAACGGCCAAAAACACCCTTAATTTTAACACTTAATTATTGTTTAGCAGGTTTCATGTAGCAGGTTTCATCCAGTTGAAATAGCGCAAACGCACCAAGAAAATTATGCCACGGAAACAGAGCTCGATGCACATCGCGGTCCATACTCCTATCAGCCCCATCGTCGACACCATAATCAACGCGAGAGAGATTCTCACCAGCCACATACTGGACAAATTCATAATACTGGGCACGGTAGTGTCGCCAGCACCGATAAACACGCCGTTGCACACAATAGCGGCGGCATATAGCGGCTCGGCCCAAGCCTCGATGCGCAGACATCGAGCTCCGAGGTCGACAATTTCCTGAACGGGCGACATCATTGCCATCACGAGCGGCGCACCGATATAAATAAGCACCCCCATGAGTCCCATTACCACCACACCAGTGGCGACAGTGATATTGGCGAAACTACGAGTAAGTTTCATTCGTCGCGCACCTATACACTGGCCCACAAGCGTCGTGGCAGCCTCGCTGAAACCGATGCCGGGCATATAGCACAAGCTCTCGGCAGTGATACCGAACGAATGAGCCGCCATGGAAACGCTGCCCAACGGCGCCACAATGCGCGTAATGGCAATCTGCGCCCCACACATGAGCGAATGCTGCAACGCCAACGGCGCACCTATTTTCACGGCCTTACGCACTATAACACCTGTAGGTCGATAGCTACCGCGGGTGCCTTTCAGACCAATCTCTGTGGATTGGAAATACACATAATAGATTGTGATTAGAGCCGTAACCGCCTCGGCCAAAGCCGTACCCAATGCTACCCCGGTCACTCCGAGTCCGAAACCCGGCAGCATAACCCCTCCCACTCGTCGTGAAGGGAAAATGAAAATGAAATTGAACACCACGTCGAGCACACACATGAGGACGTTCAGCATCGACGGCACCTTGACATTGCCGCTGCAACGAAGCATAGCTCCACCGAGGAACGACAGTTGTAGAAACGGCAGACAAAACGCGAAAATCAGGAAATATCGGCTCGCGTCACGCTCTACAGCCTCACCACCACCGAGCCAACGCGGCAGCGGGTAAGCGATAGCGCAACTGATCACGCATAACAGAAACGACACAGCCAGACATGCGACCAACGACTGACGCAGCACCGAACGGGCGTCGTCGTTGCGCTTGGCGCCAACTAGATGGGCCACTTGCACAGCAAATCCCGCTGCCACCGCACTGCACATACCCCCGAACAGCCATACCGTGCTCGCCACAAGCCCTATGGATGCAGAAGCGTCGGCGCCAAGGCTGCCAACCATCGATGCGTCGATATACTGCATCAGAATCGAGGTAACCTGCGCCATCATCGCCGGCACACTGAGTTTTGCCACCAGCGACAGCCGCTGGCGCAAATTCATCGGTGCGCCATTCTTGACCAGTTCCAATAGTTGGGCTGTGTTCATCGTTGAGCAACTAAGAGTGCTATTATCGGCGAATTAAGATAGTTAAGAAAAAGGCTGCCTGATGGCAGCCTTTCCCTTCAATATTAAACACTTTTAAATGTTACGTTGGATAGGAGTAAGAATTACTCACCAGCACGCTCGATAGTAACGGCGCGGCCCAGAGGAGCACATTGAGGACCAAGGTTGACGAGGTTCTCGTTGTTGGTCTCAGCAGCCAGACGTCCGCCATCGATACCCTTGTTGACGAGAGTGTTCTTAACACCGTTTACACGGTCGTGACGCAGCTTGATGTTGATAGCGTCGGTACCAGTGTAGTTGTCGGCCCAACCAGTGAGAACGTAGTTGTTATCCTCAGCCTTCATGACCTCAGCAACAGCGTTCACAACCTCCATTTGAACCGGAGTGATGTTCGACTTGCCAATGGGATAGTAGATAGTTGCGAGAGGACCACCCTTTACGATGGTACCGCCACCACCCTGTCCGCAGTTTTTGAGCTTCTTCAGACAGTCCTTCAGATCGTTCTCAAGCTGGTTGATACGGTTGTTAGCCTGGTTCAACTTCTGACGCAGAGCGTCGAGCTCAGCCTGGTGACCGCAGTCAACAACGGGCTTGCAAACGGGAACAACGGGAGCATTCCACTCAGTCTTGTTGAACTTGTACTGGAGACCGAGGAGTGCGCTGGGATACTCAACCCAAGTGCGCTGACCGCTACCGTCGATGTGCTCCTGGATCATGTCGAAACGGAGGTCGAGCAGCAGGTTCACGTGATTGCTCAGACGGAACTCGTTGAGCAAACCAGCGCGAGCGCTGAAGTTACGGCTGTGACCCTTGCGTCCACCATTGTATTTCCACTTACCTTTGTTGGACTGACCCTCACGCTCATATACCCAGTGGATACCCAGACCAGCGTAAACTACAGCATTGTAGAAACGGTTGGGCTTGTAGCCACACCACCAGTTGGTAACGTTGATGAGGACATCACCGTAACCACCGATGTTGTTAAAGTTCTGATACATGCAGCCATCGGTAGGGCTCTTCTTGTTGTCGCGGCGCACACCGAGAGCACCGTTAGCAGCGCGAGTGTTGGTGAAACCGCGCATTTTGTTAATTTCACCGCCGATGCGGAGACCAATGATCGGAGAGAACCACTTACCTACGGCAAGGTTAGCCTTCCAACCAATACGATCCTTGAACTTACCAACGCGGTCCCAAGTGGAGAGCATAACGCCTGCACCACCCTCAGCCTCAATGAACCAGTTGTCCTGGAAACGATTGAAGATGTAGCCCTGAGCGGGATCCTCAACGTAGGTAACATCCTGTGCGTTAGCAACGGGAGCCAAGAACATTGCACATGCAAATGCAAGTAATGTAATCTTCTTCATAGACTTACGTTTTTTAAAATATCTGTTAAACATTAAATAAATAGAGTTTTTCCTCTTAAACATTGTGCAAATGTAAGACATTTTTTTTAACTGACAATTAAAAAATCATAAAAAAATCACTTTTTTGTGCAAATTTTCTATTTTGCACACATTTTTACGATGTTTTCAGCCACTTTTTGAGCGGTAAAACCGAATTTCTCGTCCAATATTTTGTACGGAGCCGACTCACCGAAATGGTCCAATCCCTGCACTGTTGCGTGCGGCGCGAGGCGATAGAGCGTTGACGGGAGTCCGGCGGTGAGTCCGAAAGCCGGCAGTTGCGGCGGAATCACACTGTCGCGATAGTCCTTGTCCTGGTTCATGAACAGTCCGATGGAAGGCACCGAGACTATTTGCACCCGCAGGTCGCGTTCCTGCTTGATGAGTTGAGCGGCTTCGACGAGAGTCGCCACTTCGGAGCCAGTTGCGAAGAGCACCACCTCGGGGTTTTCGTCGGCCATCACCACATATCCGCCCTTCTGAGCCTTGAGAGCCTCTTTGTATCGAGCGGCATAACCTTCACCAGCAGCCGGCAGGTCGTTGATGTTCTGTCGCGAGAGTATGAGAGCAGTTGGAGTGGCTGTGTTCTCCATCGCCATCTTCCATGCCACGGTGGTCTCGGCGCTGTCGGCCGGACGCAACACGAGCATGCTGTTCTCACCCTTGTGATTCTTGAGTTCCTCCATGAGCCTGATTTGTGCCTCATGCTCCACGGGTTCGTGTGTCGGTCCGTCCTCACCCACTCGGAAGGCGTCGTGAGTCCATATGAACTTCACGGGCAGACGCATCAGAGCCGAAAGTCTCACTGCGGGTTTCATGTAGTCGCTGAACACGAAGAACGTGCCGCAAGCGGCAATCACGCCACCGTGCAGAGCCATACCGTTGATGATCGATGTCATGGCGAGTTCGCTCACGCCGGCATGCAGGAATGCGCCACTGAAGTCACCGCGCTCGAATGCCGTGGTGTTTTTCAGGAAGGCGTCGGTCTTGTCGCTGTTTGCCAGGTCGGCGCTCGACACAATCATATTGCCCACATTCTTTGCCAGAGCTGCAAGCACGTTGGCGCTCGACGCCCGCGAAGCGAGGTTGGGTTTGTGCTCGATGGCTGCATAGTCCACGTCGGCCACTACACCTTTAATATAATTGTCGAGTTCCTTTGCTTTCTCGGGATTGGCTTCGCACCAAGCCTGCTGTTCCTTCCTGCGAGCAGCCACTATCTCTCGCAGCTGCTGTGCGCGGTCGTCATAGAGTTTCTTCACTTCGGGGAAGATGTGCCACGGGTCGGCCGGGTCGGCGCCCAGATTCTCGAGCGTTTTCTCATAGCTGGCTCCGCTTTTGCTCAGCGGGTTGCCGTGTGTTGAGCACTTGCCCTCCCAGTTCTGACCGTCTTCGGTGACGCAGCCGCGTCCCATGATGGTACGCCCAATGATTATGGTTGGTCTCTCTTCCTCCTGCTGAGCCTGCTCAATAGCTTCGGCCAGCGCGTCGGGGTCGGTGCCGTCCACTTCAATCACGTTCCAGTTCCAGGCGTTGTACTTCAACGCGGTGTCCTCGGTTGAAACCGCGTCGCAGTTGGTTGACAACTGCACACTGTTGCTGTCGTAGAACATGATGAGGTTATGCAGCCCCAGGTGGCCGGCCAGACGTCCGGCTTCCTGAGAAATACCCTCTTGGATGCCGCCGTCGCTGATAAAGGCGTATGTTTTGTGTGCGAACACTTCGGAGAAGTGCGCGGCAATGAATCGCTCGGCGATAGCAGCTCCCACAGCCATGACGTGTCCCTGTCCCAGCGGTCCGCTGGTGTTCTCCACACCGTGGTCGACGTCGAGTTCCGGGTGTCCAGGTGTGATGCTCCCCCACTGGCGGAACGCCTGCAGGTCGTCCATCGTATATTTACCGGTAAGGGCCAGCACGCTGTAGAGCATGGGCGACATATGTCCCGGGTCGAGGAAGAAACGGTCGCGTGAGAACCAGCGCGGGTCGTCGGGATCATGCACCAGATATTGAGAGAACAGTACGTTGGCGAAGTCGGCTCCGCCCATGGCGCCTCCCGGGTGTCCCGATTTGGCTTTCTCAACCATTGCCGCCGCCAACACGCGGATATTGTCGGCAGCCCTTGTCATAAGTTTCGAATCGTTCATCAGTCAAAAGGTTTGTTTTGTTAATTGTTCGTTGCATTTTCAGGGTATCCCCTTAACAGAGTGCGAAGATACAACTTTTTTTCAAAACGGCAAAAAAAATCGTCTTCTATTCGCCGTTTTACTCAAAAAACTCTGATTTTTCCCACCTTATTTATTATTAAAGCGTGAAAAAAAGGGCGATATTTTGGAAATATGGAATTTTGTAGTACATTTGCAGTGCGAAAAAGCGCGCTGCGGCCGCTTGAAAACACAAACACAAAACAAAAACCAGAGAAAGATGAGAAAAAATATCATTTTGTTGCTTGCGTTGCTCGTCAGCGGCGCGGCATGTGCGGGAAACGACAGCCAGGCTACCGCCAACGTGGAAAAGGGGACTGATATTGAGATTACCATCGCAGGTGTGAAGCCGATGACCGGCGAAGAGTTCGACAAGAAGTTCATGTACGAGGGTTCAGTCCGCGAGCGCCCGGCAGTGATTGACTTCAACGCCAGTTGGTGCGGCCCGTGCCGCCAGTTGGCGCCCATCCTGGAAAAGCTGGCCGTGAAATACGCCGGCGAGGTCGATTTCTACAGCATCGATGTTGACGAGAATCCTGATGTGGCTGCTGAACTCGGCATCCGCAGCATTCCTTACATGGTGTTCGCTCCGTCGGAGGGCGCTCCGCAGACGCTCACCGGCTTGCACGACGAGGTGATGCTCACGGGCATCATCGACCAGTTCCTTCTGGGCCGCATCAATACCGATGTCGACATCAAGTACCGCGACGGCGAGAACGACAGCGACGACGAGGCCACCCGTGCTCTGAAAGCGAAGCGTGAGGAGCAGGAGAAGAAGCAGCTTGAGGACGAGGCTAAAAAAAACGCCGGCAAGAAAGGCAAGAGATAAATTAAAAGAGTATAACAAAATGACGGGGGCGCGGAACTGACCGTGTCCCTGTGTCATATAACGAAAAGCGACATGTCACGAAAGAAGAAAGAGCTACCAGTGCTCGAAGATTTCGAGATTACGGGCGTGGCAGCCGAAGGCAAGAGTCTGGGTCGTTGGAACGACCTGGTGGTGTTTATCCCTTACGGTGCTCCTGGCGACCGCGCGACAGTGCGCATCACCCGCAAGAAACACAGTTTTGCCGAGGGGCGCATCGAACGCCTGACGCATCCCAGCGAGTTGCGTCAGGAGCCGGTGTGCAGCCATTTCGGTGTGTGCGGCGGCTGCAAGTGGCAGCACCTTCCCTACCGCTACCAGCTCGAATGTAAGCAGCAGCAAGTGGTAGATGCGCTGGAGCGCATCGCCAAGGTGGAACTGCCGCCCATCAACCCCATATTAGGTTCGGAG
>JBGUHM010000003.1:0-11642 GCA_045112115.1 Sodaliphilus sp.
CCTAAAATTAATTATGACACGCCTTGTTGCTGCAATTCGGGTTAAAGTTTGGTGGATTGGAGAATAGTGAGTAATTATGCGGACAGATTTAACCCGAATCGGTCATTAGGCCGACAGGGGAAAAGTTAAGCATAGTATTTTTCATTAATTCACAAATGTTTATGTCTGATTATGCAATAACAGCCGTCATCCCATTTAAGCCATGAGACACATACACTTCTACACAGTAACGAGAAGCCTGTGTAGCCACTTGAGGCAACACTGGCATTCCGTTGTGACGTGTTCTCGACTTTTCCGGCTATCCCTGCCCACGCAGCTCAGCCACGTGGTTGGTCAGGGCGATGAACTCGTCAACACTGAGTTGCTCCGGGCGGCGGGCGAACACCGCCGCGCTGGTGTCGGCTCCGGGCGGCAGCAACGGCCGCAGCGAGTTGCGCAAGGTCTTGCGCCGCTGGCCGAACGAGGTCTTGACAACCGTTTTCAGCAGTCGCTCGTCGCACCCCAGGTCGGTCACGCCGTTGCGCGTGAGGCGTATCACGCCCGATTTCACCTTGGGAGGCGGGTCGAACTCGTGTTCATCCACAGTGAAGAGGTATTCGATGTCGTACCACGCTTGCAGCAGCACACTCAATATGCCGTAGGTCTTGCTGCCGGGTCCGGCGGCGAGGCGCTGGGCGACCTCGCGCTGGAACATGCCCGTGCAGCATCGCACGCGGTCTTTGTATTCCAGCACTTTGAACATTATTTGCGACGAGATGTTGTACGGGTAGTTGCCCGTTACGCAGAACTCGCCCTCGCCTGCCAGCTCGTTCAGGTCGAGTTTCAGAAAGTCGGCCTCGACAAGACGGCCCTCAAGCTCCGGGAAATGCTTCTTCAGGTATGCAATACTCTCGCTGTCGAGTTCCACAGCCACGAGGTCGTGACCGCTGTCGAGCAGATGACGGGTGAGAACACCCATTCCCGGACCCACCTCAATCACGCGATGGCCCTGTTGCCCGTCGAGCGTCGACGCTATGCGGGCGGCGATGGCCTGATTGGTCAAAAAATGCTGTCCTAAAGATTTTTTCGCTTTTACTTGTGACATCGCTTGGCTACATTAAATAAAAAGTCGTACCTTTGCAGGTTGCAAAGATAGTGCTTTTTCGCTTTGCGGCCAAAAAACTGCCGTAAATTCGGGCGACAATGCGCATTCAGCTTATTTTTTTACACAATGAAAAAGTTTTTATCGTCATTATTGAAATACGGCATTCCCATTGCCATCAGTGTGGGGCTCGCTTGGTATCTCTACACCAATGTCGATCTCGATGAGATTGTGGAGAGCATGCGCCAGGACGTCAACTACTGGTGGTTCGTGCCCGTGATTGTGGTGAGTGTGTTCAGCCACGTGTTCCGAGCCTTGCGCTGGCGGTTGCAGCTGCGGGCCATAGGTGTGAGGCCGCCTCTGAGCGCGCTCATCAATAGCATTTTCGGCACCTACTTCGTCAACCTCGTGTTCCCGCGTCTGGGCGAGGTGTGGCGAACAGGCTACATAGCCAAGCGCGAGAGGGCCTCGTTCTCGCAGGTGCTGGGCTCGATGGTGGGCGACCGACTGAGCGACACCGTCACCGTCTTCCTGCTCACTGTCGTCACGTTCTTCCTGGCACGCAAGGAACTGCTCACTTTCCTCGACAGCCGTGGCGACGGCTCCGGGTCGATGTTCTCATCAATGTGGTTCTGGGTGATCGTGGCACTGGCGATAGTAGGCGTGGCAGCCGTTTGGCTCATCGTGAAAAGCAAGGCCGAGAGCGGAATCGTGGCTAAATTGCGCACAATGATTCTCAACCTATGGGACGGATTGGCAAGCATCGCGCGGATGGAAGGCAAATGGCAGTTCATCTTCTACACCGTAGCAATCTGGACTTGCTATTTCCTCCAGCTTTACATCGCCTCGAAGGCCTTCTCCTTCACGCGCGATTTGGGCGTGATTCCCGTTTTGGTGCTCTTCGTGCTCAGCAGTCTGGGCATGGCGGTGCCGAGCAACGGCGGACTCGGCCCATGGCAGTACACCATAATTTTCGGCCTCGCCATCTATGGCGTGGGTTCGCTGCCGCTTACCACCCCCTTCAACCCGCAGGCTTCGGCCTTCGCTTGGCTCGTCTGGGGTGTGCAGACTCTGCTGCTCATCGTGCTGGGCATCTACGCCTTCATCTCGATGGAAATCGACCGGCGACGCATAGCCAGCGGAAAAACCAAGGTCGACACCGACCGCGCCGAAATGACGATTTGATATTGAAACTATTGAATATATAAGGATACACGACAATGAAGATAATGGACGACAATTTCGACGACTACTTTGAGGAAGGTAGTGTCCCAAAACCAAAAAACACCAATGTCGAGACTCCTGAGCAGCGACAGGAAAGAGAACTGCGGGAGTCGACTATCGACCGGCGATACGACCGACGCAAGATGCTGCTGGTCGCACTTGCGGCTGTATTCGCGATTCTTATGCTTTGGTGGCTCGGCAACCGATATTTCGGAGTGTACACCAGTTCCACAGAGCGAGGTTGCGTCATGCAGATGAAGGCCGAGGGGAAAGTGTTTATGACCTACGAGGGCGTGATGATGAGTGAACGCGCTTATCTCGATACTGTGCTCTACCGCGAAGACTTCGCATTTTCAGTGCGCGACAGCACGCTGGCCAAGGAACTTGGCCAACTGGCCGGCACAGGACGTAAGGTGTTGCTCAAGTACGACGTCTACCGCGGCAATGTGCCCTGGCGAGGCGAGTCCGACACCATCGTCACCGATGTCCAGGTCTTGGAATGACCTTGCCGACACCGAGGAATTCCTATTAATTATTAACCATTCATTTTTTTCATAGTTTTGAAAATCAACGATACCGTGCGCTTCCTCAACGATGTGGGAGGAGGCAGAGTAGTGAGAATAGATGGCAAGATGGCCTATGTCGAAGACGAGGACGGATTCGAGCGGCCGGCGCCCGTGAGCGAACTTGTGGTCGTGCAGGCCGCAGCGCCTAAGCATCATCACACCTACGAGCAACCAATGCAGGTGAGGAGCAAACTTGTTGAACCCGACAGGCCAACAATGGCGCGCCAGGCACCCGACCCCGAACCCGTGGTCGAGACTCCCGAGGGCGAGCAGCTCAACATCCAGCTGGCTTTTGAACCCCGCGAGGTGAAACACCTCAACACCACCACGTTCTACTCCACGCTGGTGAACGACAGTAACTATTACCTCTATTTCTCCTATGCCTCGCGCACCGACGAGGACCGGGCATGGACGCTACGATACCACGGCATCATCGAGCCGAACATGCAGCTGCAGCTCGACGAGTTCGGACTCGACGACCTGGGCAGTCTACAACACATCGCCGTGCAATATGTGGCTTTCAAGCAGGGTAAGCAGTTCGACTTGAAAAACCCCGCGCTGGTGACACGGCGCCTCGACCTCACCAAGTTCTACAAACTGCACAGCTTCCAGCCTAACGAGTATTTCGACAATGCTGTGATGCCCGTAACCATCACCCGCAACGACCTGCCGGCAAAACAGATGCGCATCGACAGCAGCGCTCTAGAAAACGCCATGCGCGACCGACGCGACAGCCGGCGCGACCGCCATCGCTCTAAACCCAGCCAGGCCCGGCAGCGGCGCAACGAAATCATCGTACAGGACCTGCACATAGCCGAACTGCTCGACGACACGCGCGGTCTCTCCAACGGCGACATGCTAAACGTCCAGCTCGACAAATTCCGGGAAATAATGAATGAAAACCGTAACAACCAAGGCCAGAAAATCGTCTTCATACATGGAAAGGGAGAGGGCGTGCTCCGCAAGGCTTTGCTCGACGAACTCCGTCGCCACTGGTCGGCATGCGATGTCCAGGACGCTTCGTTCCAGGAGTACGGCTTCGGTGCCACCCAGGTCACCATCCATAAGAACAACGACTAAATATTCTAATGTTTAAATGAAAAAACTATTTATTTGGGCCTTGGTGATGATTGGTAGTCTCGCTGCTTCGGCGCAGCAGGTGAAAGTGGAATACACCAATCAAATAGACTCCACGCTCTCCGACCTGCAGGTGCAGGACTACAAGATGCGGGGCATTCAGTCGTTCCGGCTCTCAATCAAAGGCAATTTTGACGGCAAGCGCGCCATACTTAAGAAAGTGTCGTGTGAAAAAGGTATCTTCACCGAACGGCCTATGATGAATGATTTCTCTCACCTGATTATGACCGACAGCGTCGAGACGCTTGACTTCATGGCCATGCCCAAGGGTAGCGACAGCATACGAATAGCATGCTTTTATCCGATGTGCTTCAACACGCCGTTGTTCGAGGACGTGTTGCCCATCAACCGGATGAAAATCCTGCTCGAGACTCCGACTCCTGACGACGGACCTGAGACCACGCTCATCGCTTACTCTACCGGAATCCCCATCATGGACGGTGCAGCAACGTGGTTC
This sequence comes from Sodaliphilus sp., assembly GCA_045112115.1. Taxonomy (GTDB): domain Bacteria; phylum Bacteroidota; class Bacteroidia; order Bacteroidales; family Muribaculaceae; genus Sodaliphilus. Next base: position 4,466 of record JBGUHM010000003.1, read on the forward strand.
TGCGGCCTGCGTGACTCCGGCGTGCCGCCGCGGCAGTGGTACGAGAAATACGGCATCGACGGTTACGTCTTCTACACCATAACCCTCGTCGACGACACTCCGCCGGCCGATGGCGCTTCCGTCTATCAGCGTATCGCCAAGTCCGGCTCATTTGCCACACACCCCGACAGCTAAACTCCACTGAAAGAGATTACATACATATAAAAGAAAAATGCTACGTTCCGATTTTGAAATAATGGCCCCGGTGGGGTCGTGGGAGTCGTTGGTTGCGGCTCATCAAGGCGGTGCCGATGCAATCTACTTCGGCATCGAGAACCTCAACATGCGCAGCAAGTCGAGCTTCAACTTCTCGCTCGACGACTTGCGCCAAATTGTGGCCTGGTGTCGCGAGCGCCGGATGAAGACCTACCTCACCGTCAACACCATCATCTATGAGGATGACATCGACTATATGCACTCCATCGTCGACGCCGCTCGCGAGGCAGGCGTGACTGCCATTATCGCCAGCGACATGGCAACAATAGGATATGCCCGGCGCACTGGCGTCGAGGTGCATATCTCAACACAGGTGAACGTAAGCAACAGCGAGGCTCTCGACTTCTACAGCCAGTTTGCCGACGTTGTGGTGCTCGCGCGCGAGTTGAACCTCGACCAGGTTTCCGCCATCAGCCGACACATCGCCGAGAACGACGTCCGCGGGCCGCACGGCGAGCGGGTCCGAATCGAGATGTTCTGCCACGGCGCTCTCTGCATGGCCGTCAGCGGTAAGTGCTACATGAGTCTGCATCAGGAGAACACCAGCGCCAACCGTGGCGCATGCCGGCAGATATGCCGGCGGGGCTACTTACTTACCGACCGAGAGACCGGCGACGAAATCGCCATCGACCGACAATACATCATGTCGCCCAAAGACTTGAAAACCATCCACTTCCTCAATAAGCTGGTGGATGCCGGTGTCACCGTGTTCAAAATCGAGGGACGCGCGCGTGGACCCGAATACGTGCGAACCGTCACCGAGTGCTACAACGAGGCTCTGCAAGCCATCGTCGACGGCTCTTTCTCTCACGACAAAATCGAACACTGGAACGAGCGCCTCGCTATGGTCTTCAACCGCGGGTTCTGGGATGGATATTACTTGGGACAACGGCTCGGGGAGTGGACCGAGAAATACGGCTCCAGCGCCACGAAGGTGAAAAGTTACGCGGCAAAGGGAATGGGATATTTCGCCAAAATCGGCGTCGCGGAGTTCCTCATGGAGGCCGGTGAACTAAACGTGGGCGATGAAATAGTCATCACAGGCCCCACCACGGGCGCGCTGATGATGACGGTCGACGAAATTCGCGTCGACCTCAAACCCGTCACCAAAACCGTCAAGGGCGAGCGTTTCTCGATAAAAACCGACACCAAAATCCGCCCAAGCGACCGCCTGTTCGTCTGGCGTCCCGTCACCAATAAATAAAAAAAGCAGTACGCCCAATGGCACACTGCTTGCGGAGTGAGCGAGATTCGAACTCGCGAACCGCTTTTGACGGTTACACGCTTTCCAGGCGTGCCTCTTCAGCCACTCGAGCATCACTCCAAATAGCCTTTTTCCGCTTTTTGCGCTGCAAAGGTAAGCATTTTTGACGAATCACAGCATATTTCATTCAAAAAATTATTACTTTTGCCATATGAAAGCTGCTGAAAACAACAATTCCGAGCGCTCCGACGGCTTTTTTGCCGACGTGTTGCGGGCCTTGCCTTATGAGCCGAACGAAGGACAGGTCAAGGTCATCGCCGCACTCGCGCATTTCGTGCTCTACGGCAATCCGAGAAGCATGGTGATGCTCAACGGATATGCCGGAACGGGGAAGACGTCGCTCGCCGGTGCCATCGTCAAGGCGCTGTCGATGCAGGGCATAAAAACGGTCCTGCTGGCGCCAACGGGTCGAGCGGCAATGATTTTCAGCGACTATGCCGGACACACGGCAAGCACCATTCACCGAAAAATCTATCGGCAGGAACGATACCTCAGCAGCGGTTTCACCTTGGCTGAGAACAAACACACTAACACCATTTTCATCGTCGACGAGGCATCGATGATTGCCAACGGTGGCGACCTCGGCGCTGTGGCGTCGTTCGGCTCGGGACGATTGCTCAACGACCTCGTCAATTATGTCTACAGCGGTCAAGGATGTCGACTCTTCCTCATGGGCGACGGCGCACAGTTGCCGCCGGTGGGGCAGGCCGTCAGTCCCGCTCTCGACCTGAAACTGCTCGAGAGTTTCGGGCTGACCATCTATAGCTTGACTCTCAAGGAAATAGCGCGTCAGGCGGCCCAAAGCGGCATTCTCGTCAACGCCACAATACTGCGCCAGACGCTTGACGACGGGGTGCCTGTCGCACCGCAGCTGCGGCTCGACGGTTTCGACGATGTCAAAACCGTAACTGGCGAGTTTCTGCTTGAGACCATCGACGACTGCTACTCGCGCGACGGAATCGACCAGACGGTGATTGTGACACGAAGCAACCGTCGGGCAACGCTGTTCAATATGGGCGTGCGCAACCAGATTCTTTACCGAGAGGAATTGCTCACAGCCGGCGATATGCTCGTCGTGGGAAAAAACAACTATTTCTGGGCGAAAGACGAAAAACAGGTCGACTTCATAGCCAACGGCGATGTCGTCGTGGTAAAACGGGTGTGGGGTGAGATTGAGGAACTCTACGGACTGACGTTCGCTCAGGTGACTGTGGCTCTGCCCGACCACGACGACATCGAACTCGATGTGAAGGTAATTCTCGACAGCCTCACCAGCGACGCGCCCTCGCTTTCGAGGGAGCAGACCGAACGGCTCTACAACGAACTGATGGAGGAATTGCCGGGCGACAAGAACGCGCGGCACCGGGCGCTGCAGCAAGACCCCTATTTCAATGCGCTCCAGGTGAAATGGGCCTACGCCGTCACTTGCCACAAGGCGCAGGGCGGACAGTGGATGAATGTGTTCGTCGACCTCGGGGCCATCATGCCCGAGGCGTTCACAACTCCCGACTTCCTGCGCTGGCTCTACACCGCCGTCACACGCGCCCGCCGCCGTCTCTTCCTCGTCAACTGCCCGCCGTCGCTGTTGTGCCAAAACTAATTCAGCCTTAATTCATCACATTTTTATTTTTTAATTCTTACTTTTTAATTAAAAAGTAGTACCTTTGCGGCCGATAATGGAGAAATCAGCGCCACACAGAGGCCAAAGGCCAGGTATGCGCTATGTCGCGACTATCGGCAATTTCGATGGAGTCCACCTCGGACATCGCCACCTTATTGAGGTGGTGAGACAGCAAGCACGCGAGCGTGGATTGGCCAGCGCTGTTTTCACTTTTTCCAACAACCCGTCGTCGGTGTTAAGGCCCGAATCGGCCAAACCGGCGTTGATGTCGGTCGAGCATAAGATCGACTCCTTGCGCCGTGAGGGTATTGCGCGAGTGGTGGCTCTCAAGTTTACACACGACATGGCGAGGCTCTCGTCGGTGGAATTTGTCCAGCGGCTTCACAGCGACTACGGTGTCGACGTGCTCGTCACGGGGTTTAACCATCGCTTTGGACACGACGGCGGTAAGGCCCTGGACAGCGGCGTACCCGATGGCGTGGAACTGGTAAGGGCCGATGAGTACAACGGCCCGCAAGCACCGGTCAGTTCTACTATCATTCGACAACTTATTGCCCAGGGCGATATGGTAGCAGCCGCGGCTAAGCTCGGGCGGCGTTTCAGCCTTGCGGGATTGGTGGTCCATGGCAAGCAACTGGGCAGGACTATTGGCTTCCCGACGGCAAACATCTCAATCGACGATGGGCTTATGCTGCCGCCAACGGGAGCTTACGCGGCAATCGTGACAATCGACGGAGGACAGAAGGCCTGGCCGGCCATGGTCGGTGTGGTCGACAGCAGCAGTTTCGACACTAAGCAGCCTGGCGTCGAGGTGCATATCCTCAACCTCGACGACGACCTGTACGGACATACGGTGAATGTTGAGTTCGTGCGGCAGATCCGCGGCCAGATAATGATGAGCGGCGTCGAACAGCTTCAGCATCAGCTACAACTCGACAGAATTGAAGCCATAAAGGCTCTCTATGACGCTGAACCTCAATTGAGCAACATATTAGATAACCTATAAATAATTGTAAAAATGGAAGTATTCAACCTGTGTGACAACAATTCTTTAGTGGGACAGTTTATGAGCGAAATCCGTGACAAGGACGTGCAGACCGAACGTCTGCGCTTTCATGCCAACATCAATCGACTTGGACAAATCATGGCCTATGAGATTTCAAAGAAGCTGAATTACAAGACGGTCGACACTGTGACTCCGCTCGGAGTGGCTAAAACCAATGTGGTGGGCGACAAGCTGGTGCTCGCTACTATTCTCAGGGCCGGGTTGCCGCTCCACGAGGGTTTCCTCAACTTCTTCGACCATGCCGAGAACGGTTTCGTAAGCGCTTACAGGAAGTATCTGCCAAACACCAACGAATTTAAAGTGCACATAGAGTATATGGCTTGTCCAAGAATTGACGACAAGGTGTTGCTGATTGTCGACCCCATGCTCGCAACCGGCTCGTCGATGGAACTGGCTTATCAGGCGCTGATGACCAAAGGTAAACCAAAGCATGTGCACATCGCAAGCGTAATAGCTACCGACCAGGCCATCGAGTACCTGCGTAATCGCCTGCCGGCCGACAATGTGACCATCTGGGCTTGCGACATCGACCACGAACTCAACGACCATAGCTATATCGTGCCCGGACTGGGCGACGCCGGAGACCTTATCTACGGCGAAAAGGAGTGATTCGATTATGACTGGCCTCTCGCGGGAACAAGGGAACAACATTAAGGGCTGGGCGATAATATTTATCGCCCTGGCAAACATGTTCCGCCATGTGTTGCACATGACGAGCAACGAGATGGCCTACTCGCCGGTGGCTACGCAGCTATACCGCAGCCATGTGTTCGCCTCCGACTCTTATGCCTATTCGATAGGTTTCCTCGGTTGGTACGGAGTGGTGCTGTTCGTGTTTCTCAGCGGGTTCGGATTGACAAGAAAGTATGGCGACAATCTCGGAGGGTTGTCGACTTGGGATTATTTCAAGCGTCATGTCGTCAAGCTATGGAAACTGATGTTGCCGCTCATGCTGCTTTATGTGGTGCTCGACGGTCTGCTCTACGGCGGTTGGAGCAACTACAATGTGTGGGAACTGATGCGGCAGGCGCTGTTCGTCATCAATTTCCTCGATTTCGACAACCTCACACCGGGCACCTACTGGTTCTTTGGTCTCATCATCCAGTTCTATCTGCTCTATGCGCTGGTGGTAAGGCGCATGGGAAACCGTTGGCTCTTGGCGGTAGCTGTTTTGGGCCTCGTGATTCTATATCTCAATGCCTATCTGTCGACCGAAGTGGTGTCGAAATGGATTAGGCACAATTTCACGGGATGGATCACTCCGTTCGCTCTGGGTGTCGTCTTCGCTAGGACAATGCCTAAGTTGCCTGCAAGGACGGTGGCGGCTTTGGTGGCGGTGGGGGCGTTCCTTCTGTTCGGCGTGTCGGCGGCCGTGAGATGTTGCTTGCCCTTGAGCGAACTCTTTGTCATTGCCGCGCTTGTGGCGCTCGCAATCGCTATGCCGTGGAGACCCGTGGCTTATGTGGGACGGATTTCATCGAGCGTGTTCGTGGTTTATCCGCTCGTGCAGCTGGCTATGAAGCCCTGGCTGCGGCACGATGCTTCGTTGCCTTATTTCGCGGCGCTTTACCTGGTGGCGGTGATTGCTGCAAGTGCTCTGCATTATTTCATTATGCACCTTAACAAGAAACGGGCGAAATGAGTTTGGCGACAAAAAACGGACGCGTGCAGTCGATGGCTTCGTTGCAGTTGCTCGCAATCTTGCTGATTGTCCTCGGGCATCTCTGGTTGCCTAACTGGTTCCCCATTCACGCTCACGGTGTGAAGTATATCATGGCCATTGGTGTGTGCTTCTGCTTTGTTTATAGCGGATTCTTCACAGCGCGTTCCAATTCCTTCGGACAGGGGTATGGAATACGGGACCATGTGGGGTTCATGAAACGCAAACTCCTCAAACTCTACCCCGTACACCTAATCGCATTGCTGATGTGCGTCGCGGCTTTCTATGCATCTGGTATAATCAACGGTATCAATATTAAGGCTTTCGTGGCCACTCTGCTGCTCGTCAACTCTTTCGTGCCGAGCGAAAGCTATTATTACGCCTACAATGCCGTGTCGTGGTTCGCCTGCGTGATAATGTTCATCTATCTCGTGGCGCCTCTTGTGGTGAAAGGGTTGCGCAAAATCAGTCTCAGATGGCAGTTCGCTATCATCGCGCTTGCGGTCGTGGCACAGGCTGTGGGTGGGTATTATGAACTGATCAACTCCTATTTATTCTACCTCTTCCCGCCAATGAGGGTGATTGACTTCGCTGCGGGCGTGGTGGTGTTCAATGCCACGCAGACCGACACCTGGCAGAGGATGTGCCGATGGCTCACGCCGGCACGCGCTACAACGATTGAACTGGCGGCGGTGGTGATCGCTGCCCCGCTGTGCCTGTTGTTCAATAAGTTTCACGACCCGCTATGGTTTCGGTCTTTTGCCGTGATGGTGATGCCGGTCGGAATCGTTTTTATCACATTCATCCTCACTACCTCGTGCAACGGACTACTGTCCCGGATGCTTTCAACCAAACCATTCACATGGCTATCGACCTATTCCACCGAGATTTTTTTCCTCCAAATCGCAGCATATTTCACAATCGACCCACTGCTGCTACGCATCGGCGTGACTGAATACTCTCTGCTGGCATTCGTCTTACACATGGCCTTCCTGATTCTGCTCTCCGTAGCCATAAACCGCCTCCTGCGCCGTCTCCACCACCTTATATAATATATATAAAGGCCCCCTTCCCCCAAAAATGCTATTTCCCAACCCCGCCCCAAAATGTAAAATGCAAAATGAAGATGTAAGATATAAGATGTAAAATGTAAAATGTAAGATGTAAAATGTAACACACAACCCACACCAACCAAAACCATGATCACACGCCCCCAACCACTGTCCCAACAAAGAGTCAACTGTGCTGCAACACTGTTGCAGCCCCAACCACTGTCCCAACATAGTCACGAACATAGTCACAACAAGTGTC
>JBGUHM010000004.1:0-13101 GCA_045112115.1 Sodaliphilus sp.
TCTGGTAGGTGACACCTTTGTAGGTCTCGCTGGGGAAGTCGACCCAGGAGTTCCAATTGGAGCGATGGTTGATTACCACGTCGGCGATAATGCCCGTGCCGAGGCTTTTGTAGGTCTGAATCATCGAACGCAGTTCAGCCTCGGTGCCGAAGGTGCTGTTCTGCTTGAAGTAGTACAGCGGGTTGTAGCCCATGCTTGTACCGGGGTCGTTCTTGCCGCACTGCCCGCTCTGCGGCACCCAGATCAGGTCGAAGAACTGCGACCACTCGGGCGCGTTCTTCTCGAGTGTGGACCAGCGCGGGTCGGTATAGTTGTTCCAGGAGAAACCCTGGAGCATCACTCCTCCGTAGTTGGCCGGCCATCCCTGCGCGAGCGCCATTATCGGCATGCAGGCGATAGCGGTTACAATAAGTAGTTTTTTCATATTTGTTTAATATTAAAGTTATTGTTATTGTTCGAAAACCTCAGCTACCTTTGTGAGGGTATCGATAATCGAGATTTGCTGAGGGCAGTGCGCCTCGCATTGTCCGCAGGCCAGGCAGTCGCTGGCTTTACCGTGAGTGATCGAGAGATTGCGGTAATAGGTGGAAGTATCCATCCATTGCTGCTCGTGTCCGAAACGTTTGATGGTGTTGTAGATGGCGAAATATTCCGGAATGGCGATGTCCATGGGGCATCCGTCGGTGCAATAGTGGCAGGCCGTGCACGGCACCTCTATGGTCTTTTTGATTATTCCGGCGGCGGTGTCGACGATTGCTTTCTCCTCGTCGTCGAGCGGCCGGAAGTCGCTCATAAATGAGGTGTTGTCGTCCACCTGTTCAATAGTGCTCATTCCGCTTAGCACCATCATCACGCCCGGCAACGACGCCACGTAGCGGATGGCCCACGAGGCGGGGCTGTCATCAGGATTGCGCCTGCGGAACATCTCCTCGACCGCCTCGGGCACAGTGGCGAGCGACCCGCCTTTCACGGGCTCCATGACTACAACAGGCTTGCCGTATTTCTGGCAGATTTCATAACAGTTGCGGGCCTCGACGGTGGTGTCGTCCCAATCGATGTAGTTGATCTGCAGCTGGACAATCTCCATCTGGTGGTGATGAGCGGCGAGGATGCGCTCAAGTGTGGCGCTGTCGTCATGGAACGAGAATCCCGGGTGACGTATCTTGCCCTCGGCCTTCATGCGCATCACAAAGTCGAAACCGCCCAAGCGCTCCATCTCGGCGAATGTGTTCTTGTTCAAAGCGTGAAGCCAGTAGTAGTCGAAATATTCCACTCCGCAACGCTCGAGCTGTTCGTTGAAGATACGCTCCAGGTCGTCGCTGCTTTTGATTTCCCAACACGGCATCTTAGAGGTCACAGTGAAACTCTCACGCGGATAACGCTCCACAACAAGCTTACGGAACGCGGGTTCACTCTGTCCGCCGTGATAGGGGTAGGCGGTGTCGAAGTAGGTGAATCCACGCTCAAGGAAAAGGTCAACCATGCGGCGCGCGTGCTCCATATCGATTGATTTCGCATCGTCGCGGTCGAGCTGCGGCAGGCGCATCAAGCCGAAGCCTAATTTCTTGGTTTCCATATCAGCAAACTATTATTTCCTCAACAAATAGTTTAAGATAAGATATCCACCCAGTACTTGGATAATCATGCCTGGATAACCGAGACGGAAGTCCTGTAAAGCGGCGTCGAGGCTGCCCGTGATGGCCCACTCGGCCAAACCTCCGAGCAACTGATAGGCAATCACCACGGCAAGGATTGTCAAGAACGAGGCTTTACCTGTGCGATGAGCGGCATAAGCGGCGATTGATGCCAAGAGCACACTCTTGATGATGATTATGGGCAGCATCTGCTCGGCGGGCATGCCGAACAGGAGGTTGTTGACCAGCGGTGATAGCACCGCGGTAAGCAGACCCACCTTCAAGCCGTACTTATACGCTCCTATGAGTGTGAACAGATAGATGGGCAGGAAAATCAGGCCTCCCTGAGGAATCAGGTGGCACAGCTGCGGCAGAGCGATGTTGCCGGCAATGAAAAGCGATGCGAACAGATAAGTGCGCGCACTCGACAGCGGCAATGAATAAAGGTTCAGTTCCTTGGTCATAACATTATATATATTATCTGTTAAAATTATTTAGATTTGAATTGCAAAAATAAGCAAAATTTCCAAACACAAGCCAAATACACTCTTAATAAAATTAAAACCGACCTATTTTTATCAAATTTATAACTAATTTTGCCGCCGATTATGAAAAAAATTCGCTTCAAACATCTATTATTATATGCTTTTATCACCCTGTCGCTGACTGCTTTTGACTCAGTGGCACAGGAGCAAATACCTGACAGTGCTTTCGGGGAGCCAGCCAAGCCGCAACGCGCTCGACGAACCGACATCCAGCCGCCCGACAGCACACTCGAGGACCTGAGTGCCCAAGCGTGGCTGATGGTTGACGGCCGTACCGGCAAGACCCTTTCGAGCAAAAACGCCAACAAAACGCTTTATCCGGCGAGCATGACCAAGATGATGACGTGTATCCTGGCCATAGAGAGTGGACGGTTGAACGACACCATCGAAATAAGCCGCACAGCCGCCGCCACATCCTACGGCAAGGTGAGGGCAGGGGAGCGGTTTTTCCTACGCGACCTGCTCGACGTGATGATGCTCGACAGCGATAACGGCGCAGCGTCGGCCATAGCCGAGTTTCTCTCCACCCCCGACAACCCGTTCTCCAACCAGATGAACGCCAAAGCCAAAGAGCTTGGAATGAAGAGCACCAGCTTTGTCAATCCACATGGCCTTCACGACCGCTATCACTATACCACACCGGCCGACATCATGATTCTGGCTCAATACTGCATGCAGAACCCAATTTTCCAGTCGATTGTGTGCCAGGCGAAAAAGGACGTGAGACTCATCTCGCCAGCCAATCGCATACGCCACTGCACCAATACCAACAAGCTGCTGGGAAATTACAACGGAGCTGTGGGTTGCAAGACCGGCTATACCCGTCCCGCCGGCGGTTGCCTGGCGAGCTGCGCAGTGCGTGACAATCTGCAGGTGTTCCTTGTGGTGATGAACTGCAACCCGGCACGGCAACGCATCCCCGAGTCGGCACAACTACTTGACAGGGGCTTCGAACTGGCAAGCAAATCGTGGGCCGAGGACCGCCGAGTGCAGCAGGCGCGTCCACCGGTGCCCCCGCCACCTAAGAAAGCGCACCAAAGCCAGAAACCTGTGCCTGAGCGCCGTAAAAGGAAATAATTTCACATACAGCTAATTGATCGGGCCGTGCCGATTTCATCGGTCAACATCGGTCAAGTGAAGGGTCATCTCGCACGTATTGCAATGGCAGCGCACCTCGATTGGAGGTGTTCCCGGCTGACAGAGGAACATTTTGTCGGGTAGACTTGTCTTGCGTTTCTTGTCAAGCAGGCATGCGCCTAACTCACGCCGCAGGCAATAGCGGGTGTGCATCAGCGGCCTGTCACCTACCGCGGCGGTGTCTACTTCAATTGCCGGTTCGATAGTTTCCACGCCATGACGGCGATACAGCCGCTCGGCCAAGTGGTTGGCCACATTGTCGGCACTGACGAGCGAGGAAGTAGGGTAGAGCGAAGTGAGCGATTCGGCACGGCGGCGGTCGGCGGCACGGCGGGCCTCATGCGCAGCCTCAAGACTTTCCACAGCATCACGACGAAGGGCGGTCAAAATCGACGCCGGAATGAACCTGTCGTCAAGCGTTACCGCCTCTCGAAGCTGATAATGGGTGTTGCCGAGTTTGGCCAGCACATCCCTCTGTCGCTCACTCTGCGAAGTGCGTGCTTTCTCGAGAGGAGCGGTCTCCACCGTCTGTACCACCATATCGCCCCGCTCGTCGTTCAGCCGCAGACAAAGTCGGTCGCCCGCCACCCACAACTCGGCATCCAAGGCTATTTTTCTCTCGGCGCTCTCTTTTTCCAGCACATCGTCCATGGCTTTGTCGTGGGTGCGGTAAACCATCGTTCCCCGAGGAATGTCAATTCGCTCACGCAATGTCACACGATTGCCCGTAGCCACATTCACCCGGCATCCGGCAAACTTACCGTCTTGCCCCACAAAACTCAATCCGTCGCCGTTGGCCATCTTTTTGGAAGTGTTGATTACCATCACATTACCACGGCAGCTTTTCACAATGCCAAGAGGCTCACCCAATGATTTGGGGGTTACGAGCGAAGCCATCTTTGTACCGTTGGCAGGTCGACGACCATCAAGGAAGTATGAAGTGAAGGAGCGGTTGAAACTCTTTTCCAGATTCGGAGTAAAAGTGTAGGTCGACGTGCCGTGGGACAGGCGTATGCAGTCGTCGCGGCCTTCAAGCTGTCTGTCAATCAGACGACGATAGTAGGCCACCACATTCTTCACATAAGCAGAGTCCTTTAGTCGGCCCTCAATCTTGAACGACGACACTCCGGCATCGAGCAGGCGGCCTATATGCCGCGAAGCGTTAAAATCTCTAAGCGACAACAAATGCTTGTCTTTTATTATCACATTGCCCTGAGCGTCGGTCAAGTCCCATGCCATACGGCACAACTGGGCGCACTCGCCACGGTTGGCACTGCGGCCTTTCAGCGCCTGACTCAACTGACAGCGGCCGCTATAGCTTACACATAGCGCACCGTGGCAGAACGACTCGAGCGGAACCTTAACAGCCGCATGTATAGCACTGATTTCGTCGAGAGTGAGCTCACGGGCCATCACCAGCTGGCTGAATCCGAGCGACTCAAGAAACGCGGCCTTTTCGGGTGTGCGCAGGTCACACTGTGTGCTCGAATGCAGTGCGATAGGGGGGAGGTCCAGTTCCAACAGAGCCATGTCCTGCACAATGAGAGCGTCAACGCCCGCGCGATACAACTCAACGACAAGACGTTCCACATCTCTGAGCTCGTTGTCGTACACAATAGTGTTGACTGTGGCATAAACACGGGCATCAAACCGATGGGCATAATCGGCCAGGCGTGCAATGTCTTGCACACTGTTGGCCGCAGCGGCTCGGGCTCCGAAGGCTCGGGCCCCGATATACACAGCGTCGGCGCCATGGTCAATGGCATCGACTCCCACAGCCATGTCGCGTGCAGGGGCAAGCAGTTCGATATGTCGAATTCCTTTATTAGCCATTTAGCAGCCGCAAATTTACAATAATTATCATAAAAATCATCAAAAACGGTACCATAAAATATGGAATTAGTTAATAAATGAGGATTTTTTGGCTCTTTGGTTGGTGATTTCTGAAATATTGAGTAATTTTGCAGGCTGTAAACAAAAAAAGGTCAACAACCAATGATACGTCGACTATCCTCCATATTGCTGATTGCGGTTGTGTTATGCTCATGCGGTGAGTATAACAAAGTGCTCAAAAGCAGCGACTACAACTACAAGTTCGAATATGCGAAACGTGCCTTTGAACAAAAGAGGTACGTGCAAGCTTATACCATCCTGGCCGACCTTGTGCCCATCTTCAAAGGCACCGACAAGGCCGAGGAGTCGCTCTATCTGCTTGCCATGAGCTACTACGAGAACAAGGACTACATGAACGCCGGCTCATATTTCAAGCAGTATTATACCATTTATCCCAAAGGACAATACGCCGAACTTGCAAGATTCTACTCAGGATACGGGTACTACCTCGACAGTCCCGAGTCACAACTCGACCAGACCGAGACACACAAAGCCATCGAAGAGCTACAGTCGTTCCTCGACTTCTTCCCACGCAGCGAGAAAGTGTCGATTGCACAGAACGCCATCTTCGAATTGCAGGACAAACTCGTATTCAAAGAACTTGAGAACGCACAACTCTACTACAACCTCGGAACCTACATGGGCAACAACTACGAGAGCGCGGTGGTGGTGGCCAAGAACGCAATCAAAGACTATCCCTACAGCAAGTACAAAGAGAAACTTGAGTTGCTCGTGCTGAAGGCAAGATTCAAAGAAGCCGAGCTGAGCGTTGACGAGAAAAAGCAAGACCGTTACCGCACAGTGATTGATGAATACTACGCTTTCATCAACGACTATCCCGACAGCGAAAGCCGACGGGAGGCCGACAACATCTTCAAGATTGCCAGCCGCCACGTAGGCGAACAATAAAGAAATTTATAACACTCATTCATAGAAATAAAAAGAAATGGATTACAAGAAAACAAACGCTCCACAGACTACGACCGTTCACGATCTCATCGACCTGGCAAAGCCCACTGGCAACATCTACGAGACAGTGAGCATCATCGGCAAGCGTGCCAACCAGATTTCCACTGAGATGAAAAACGACCTCGAAAAGAAACTTCAGGAGTTTGCCACTATGAACGACAATCTTGAGGAAATCAATGAGAACCGCGAGCAAATAGAGATCTCCAAATTCTATGAGCGGCTGCCAAAGCCCACCCTCATCGCAACAAAAGAGTACGAGGAGGACAAACTCGCTTACCGCAACATCGCCAAGGAAAAAGACTCCTATAACTTCTAATTCGTAGTAGCGGTCAAATCTACAAACGTCCACTTTTGTGACACCGGTCACGAAGTGGACGTTCTCTTTCTTTATCACTCGAATTCGTTAATGAAAAAAATTAGCGAGAAAACGAATTTCCTCGCTAACGTGAACCGGGAGGGATTATTATTTCACACAATATGTCGCTGATTTTCAACACTTAACAACAAGCAAACAGCTTTTGTGTACCACAAATGTACCACAAACGTTACTTGAACTGGTCTGTGATTTTGATTATTATTAAGCCTTCCCCATGATAAACGAAAAACGCATTAGGGAAACATATTATTGATAACTTTTCAATCGTCTTGCTTACGTCTTCACTATTTGTGTATAGTGTTCTATATTGGTTTCTCGCATACCTGCACAAATCCTCTGAATTCTCATTTGTTGAAGCGCCAAACAGCGCAATATTAGTAATCTTGTCGTCCCAATAATCAAGCGTGATATTCCTGACGTCTATATTCTCGAAAGTCGTGTCTATGGTTGACGGGGCAACTGTTTCTGATTCAATCCGAGTGCGACTCTGCGTATAAGACAAGCCAAGAGCATCCAACCGTGCTTTGGCCTCGTCCACGCTCTGACCGAGTTTAAACCCAAACAACTCTGACGGAAGATTCTCTTTGTCTTTAAACAGGCTCTCATCATTGGGGCGAACTCTTGTCGCTATACTATCTTGCGAGAAAGCCATCGGTGCGACACACAAGAGCGCCAGCAGCACTAAAATCTTTTTCATAATATCATCTAAATAAATTAATGTTAATAACTGCGGTTACTACACCAATATCATGAATCTCCTCTTGACGAAGTTCAAAAGCCGGATATTCGTCATTATACGACACGCATTTGACACAGTTTTCCCTTTCCGACGGATACAGCCGTTTGATGATGCAACCATCGTCTGTGGAAATAGCGTAGACCTCTCCCCATTGCGGTGTGGAGAGGTTCGTCTTTCTTATGGCGACATATGCGCCGTTTGGTATGGATAGGTCGGGCGCATTCTTGTTCTCCATGCTGTTTCCCCTCGCTCTTACAATAAACGTCGAGCCGTCGCTCTCTATGCCGGGAATCCGGAAATAACCCGCCGCTTGAGTCTGCATCAGGGCACCCGAGAATCCACTTGGGGAGCAGCCGAAATATGCGTCGTCATAGAACGGCACTCCCATGATGCTCGCATCGGTTGGGGTGTTCACATTGGGGACAACCTTATCATCCTCGTCAGCATAAAAGTAAGATTGTGAAACGCCTAAAAGGTTACAAACCTTGTTTTTGATATTATTCGACAACGAAGGATATTCACCACTCCTTTTATCTACAAAGAACAACCTCTGCAAAGACTGCTGACTGATGCCTACAATCTTTGCAAATTTCGATACATTACCTCCCGTTTGCTGCACAATTAGGTCATATAAACGCCTGTTCGGTAAGGGCAGTTGGTTATATTGGTCTTTTTCCATAATTTCACTATTAACAATGTAAATATACGTTCTCTTATGTTAATTCATCAATGAGTTACAATTTTGAATCATAAATAATGTAAACATTTTGCAAATTCGCTTGTTTTTGTTTGTATATAACAAGCATTGTATGTAACTTTGTACCCTAAAACGACAAGTTAGGGCAGAGAACTATCGCAAAAGCGACAAAACGTTTTCAACCCGCAAATGTACAACAAAATTATTATATAACAATGGAATTAGCGAAAATTGTGTACGAAATAAGCACTGATTATTTTGATTATTTTGATTATTTTGATTATTTTGATTGTGTTGATTTTGTTCTGCTGATTCAATTTTGTGGTACACTTTTTAAAAAGGGCCAAAAGTGTACCACATTTGTACCACATTTTTGTTTAAATGCCGTTTACGTTCCGTTTAGGAAACGATAATGTTTTATTTTATTCTTTATCTTGTATTTCAATGAGTTTAGAAGGAATTAAGCGCACTAAAACGCTGACTAACAAAACATGGCGGGAAAGTGGATTTTCCCGCCATCGTGAACCGGGAGGGATTCGAACCCTCGACCCACAGCTTAGAAGGCTGTTGCTCTATCCAGCTGAGCTACCGGTCCAGAAAAAAGTGCTTTGCTGCCCAAAGCGAGTGCAAAGGTAGTAATTTTTCTTTTACTGGCAAAATATTTTTGCTGAAATGGTTAATTGTGGGCAATCCAAGACGGCATATTTGCCGGAAGAGCCCTCTGTCGCTCGATTAGTTCCAGCTGGTTGTCGCTTTGCGCGGCGAGGATGCGGTAATACTTGCCGTATTTCACCACGGTTAGACCCATGGCAGGGTGGAGCGCCACAAACTCATTCGCCGACTTCTCGGTCGCAAAAGTGGCGACAACGAGTTGATAGTCCATCATCACCTTATCAGGCTGCAGTACCGCAGCTTGTGGCTGCGATGCCGCTTTATCGCTCCGGTCAACCACATTCGACACCTCAGGTTTCTTGAGCGTTGTGATATTCAACCCGGCCTGCTGATGGCTGTTGTCGACAATAGGCGTGGAGAGCATAAATCCCAAACCGAGAATGATGATTATCGAAGCCGCCCACTGGATGGTGCGTTTCCACATCGGTTTCATTGTAACAGGCATCGCCTCAGATACGGCAGTTCTCACTGGCGACAAATCGAATGAACAAAGCCCGAAATAACCGCTGAAGGTACTATATGAGCGGAAGGGTGTGAACTCGACACTTGCCTTGCCACGCGATAGATAGCCAATACTTCCCACCGGGAAATCGGTACCAGCATTGAGCATACGTTTTACAGCCGCCACCTCATTGGCGATGACACTCACGGCTTGGTCGTAGCTTATACCGTGACGTTTCATCAACGACACGGCCAGAATACCGTCGTTATGGTCGACCTGGGCATTGAAACTTATTCTCCTCACAGGTGGGATTATATGAGCGTCGTCGAAACGAGCTGGCTCATATTGCGCAATGAACGCTCCGAGCTGTGGCACAACCACGCAATCATACTGCCCGATGAGATATTCGATATGTTCAACGATTGAAATCATCGTTCAAAGGTACGAATAATTCACGGACTAAGAGCAAAAAAGTTTAAGTAAAAATTTCAGTTAAGTTCAAGTAATGCTTTAGCAACCGAGGGGTCAACACCATACTTGATAGCAAGTTGCACATCTTTCTCCATATCTTCATTCTGATAACGGAGTTTGTTGAGTTTTGCGCGAAGGAGATATAAGAAACCGTCGTCGGGCGTTTTTTCCAGGGCGTCACGAATATCATTGGCCGCCTGGTTGAGATTGCCAAGAGCCAGGCAGCAATCAGCGCGATTGGCCAACAAAGAAGAATCAGTTGCGCCCAACTCTAAAGCTTTACTATAATTTTCAACGGCCAATTCCAATTCACCCAATGCCTTATATACAATAGCCATCCCCTCTGGACCTAAGGGTGACTTGGAATCTATCTGCTCTATTTCCCTGAATTTAGCCATAGCCGTCGACACGTCGCCTTCGTCGAGCGACAACAGACCATAGTTGTAACGCGAATCAACATCTTTGCTGTCGAGAGAAATTATTCGCAGATAGTCACTCTTGGCCTCATCTACGCGACCCAACTCAAGCAGCAACGCCGCGCGGTTGTGGAGCAGTGTAACGGCATTGGGTGTCAAATCGAGAGCCAATGAGTAGTTTTTGAGTGCTTCCTCATTCTTTCCCTGGTACCGTTGCACAGTAGCGAGATTCGACAGCACCAGCGAATTGTTTGGGTTCTGCGGCTCAAGAGACAGCGCCTGCAAAAGAAACGCCTCGGCACGTTCCCAGTTTTTATCCTTGATTTGGGAAGCGGCAGAGTCAACAAAGTTGAAATACGGAGTCTCGGCATAAACCATAGGCAGAGGTTTCTTTTTCTGCTTTTCCTTATCCTCGTCCTCTTTCGGAATCTTCATATTTTGATTTCCAATCGAGGTAATCACTTGGGCGTTACATGCCAACGAGCAGAGTGTAGCTGCTATTATTAAATAACGTAAAGCGTTCATATCGTTTTGTCGTACATCAATTGTGTTATAACCATATCGCTAAGCATTACAGCATCGGGAGTGAGCCGCACGGAATCGCCGTCGATAGTGAGCAAACCCCTGTCGACCATTTGTTTAGACTTTTCAATAAGGAGAAGTTTAATATCAGGGCCAAATTCTCTCTCAACTGTTGCCAACGATAGCCCCTCAACTGTGCGCAGACGCACCATCACCATTTCATCATATCGTTCCCACCACTCGAGCGACTCAGTTACAGCCGCCGATTTGCCGTTTTCGATATTACGGAGATATTCGTGAAGGTTCGCCGGGTTATATCGTCGACAGTGTCCGTCATAACTATGCGCGGCAGCGCCAAGCCCGAGGTAGGGCGTGAAATCCCAGTATGCCGAGTTGTGCCGTGACCGATAGCCAGTCAGAGCGAAATTGGAAATCTCGTAATGCTCAAACCCATTGGTTCTCAATGAGTCGACAAGCGCATTATACATCGCCAGACACAGCTCGTCGTCGGCTTCAACTATTTCACCGGCGTCGCGCATGCGTGTAAGCCTTGTCCCGCTTTCATAGCTCAGATTGTAGGCTGAAATGTGCTTCACTCCAGCGTTAACCGCCTTGTCGACAGAGTATTTCCACGTGTCGAGCGACTGTCCCGGGAGGCCGTAAATCAAATCGATGCTCATATTGTCGATGCCGGCGTTTCTTATAGTCTCTATTGCCTCAAAGGCTTGACGGGCGGTGTGACGGCGGTTGACCGCAGCCAGTTCACTGTCGACAAAACTCTGCACCCCCATGCTCACACGGTTCACGCCCATATCCCGCAGCATGGATGCATAGTCGATGCTCACGTCGTCGGGGTTGACTTCTATGGTAAATTCTTCGACATCGCCATGGTCCAACGCCGCGATAATAGTTCGCAACTGCGACGGAGTCAACTGCGACGGAGTGCCTCCGCCTATATACACCGTGCGCACCGGTTCGCCGCCCAATTCCTGCCGTCTGATAGTGAATTCCTGTGCTATCGCATCGACATACCGGTCAACAATACTCTGCTCCATGCCGGTGGTGGAGTAGAAGTCGCAGTAATAGCAACGCGACTTGCAAAACGGTATATGGATGTAAATACCAGCCATGAGACGTCGAAACTAACGGTGGAGGCGGCAGGCGGCGTCACCCGGCCAGCCAGATATTGTGACTATATGCCACCAATTATAAACTATAAAGCAAATAAGCTGTGTAGCCGAAATAAATCAGCAAGAAGATGGCACCCTCCACACGGTCGAGCTTGTCTTTCTTGAATGTGAACACCGAGAGGTAAAGCAGAAAAGCACCGAGTATCATCACACCATAATCCACAAAACTGACCGAAGAGAGTTTCAGCGGTTCGACTGTGGCCGCCAAGCCAGCGATCATCAGCAGATTGAACACGCAACTGCCGATCACGTTGCCCAGCGCAAGCTGAACGTTGTTTTTCAGAGCCGCCACCACCGCGGTGATCAGTTCAGGCAGCGAGGTGCCGATAGCAACTACCGTGATGGCAATCACGGCATCGCTCATGCCCCATGCCTTCGCCAAATTTTTAGCCGAGTCAAGGAAGAGATTTCCGCCATAGATAAGCGCAACCAGCGACGCGATGGCTATTGGCCACAGCAGCCAAGGCGACTTGCCTGTGAACTGCGACTTCGTTTCCTCGTCGGCTTCGGCCATGGCCTCCTCAGGATGCTTTGCCTTGTTGTAAATCACATAAGTCATGTAAATCAAGAACATCACGAGCAGCAAAATACCGTCGAGGCGACCTATGGTGTTCTCCTTGATGCCCGGGATAAGAGCATCGTTAGCGAGGAAAAACACCAGCAACGAGGCCAGCACAGCGATAGGGATGTCACGGCGCTGCTGCTCTTTTTCTATGGCGAGCGGGATTATCACCGCTGTCACACCAAGAATGAGCAAAATGTTAGCGATGTTGCTTCCCACGAGATTTCCCATGGCGATATCGCCGTTGCCGCTGAGCGCCGACGAGACCGACACGAACAATTCCGGTGCCGATGTGCCCATGCCCACTATGGTCAAGCCTATGATGAAGTTGCTTATTTTCGCTCTTTGAGCAATCGCGACCGACGACTCAACAAGATAATTGGCACCAGCCAGCAAGAGCGCCAGACCTATGACGAGAAATAGATAGTCCACAGTTACAGGTTTATTGAGATTAATAGAGCGAGTGTAAATGAACTCGCTCTATGTAATTAATTGTTGATTTTATTGAAGTCCGCTTACGGCAACCTCGCGAGCAGTGCGACCAATAAGGCCTTGCAGCACCTTGCCCGGACCAAGTTCCACGGCTTCGGTCATGCCATCAGCGACCATATTGGCCACGATGTGACTCCAGCGAACAGGGGCAGTGAGTTGCTTAATCAAATTCTCCTTGATTTCAGCGGGATCGGTATGAGGCTTCGCGTCTACATCTTGATAGATGGGGCATACCGGGGTGCTGAAATCGGCCTCGTGGATAGCCTTTGCAAGCTCTTCGCGAGCAGGTTCCATCAATGGCGAGTGGAACGCTCCTCCCACCTTCAAAGGCAGAGCGCGGCGAG
>JBGUHM010000005.1:0-3672 GCA_045112115.1 Sodaliphilus sp.
TCGTAGATGTTGGTGATGCGGGCATCGCGGTACAGACGCTCACAAGTGTAGTCGCGCATGAAACCGCTGCCGCCATGCACCTGAACGCAGTCATAGGCATTCTGGTTGGCATACTCGGTGGTGAGGCCCTTGGCCAGCGGGGTCATGGCGTCGGCCAGACGGTTGTACTTCTTCATCTCGGCACGCTCTTCGGCTGTGAGCTGACGCTCGCGGCCAATCTGCTCCCAAATCTTGTACACGTCAACGAAGCGAGCGGTCTCGTAAAGTATGGTACGCGAGGCGTCAAGACGCGCTTGGATATTCGAGATAATCTCGCTCACAGCAGGGAACTCGATGATGGGTTTGCCGAACTGTTGGCGCGAACGGGCGTAGTCGACAGCCTCATTGTAAGCGGCTTGGCTGATACCAACGCTCTGTGCGGTGATACCCAGGCGGGCACCGTTCATCAGCGACATTACATAGCGGATGAGTCCCAGCCGGCGCTGGCCGCATAACTCGGCCTTGGCGTTCTTGAAGACCAACTCGCACGTGGGGCTGCCGTGGATTCCCATCTTGTCCTCGATACGGCGAACGGTCACTCCTCCATTCTTCTTGTCGTAGATAAACATCGACAGGCCGCGGCCGTCCTTGCTGCCTTCCTCGCTGCGGGCCAGGACCAGATGAAGGTCGCTGTCGCCGTTGGTGATGAAACGCTTCACACCGTTGAGGCGCCAGGTGCCGTCAGGTTGCTCGGTGGCCTTGAGCATCACGCTCTGAAGGTCGCTGCCGGCATCAGGCTCGGTAAGGTCCATCGACATCGTCTCGCCGGCGCACACACGCGGTATGTAACGCTCAAACTGGTCCTCATCACCAGCCTCAAACAGGGTGTCGATACAACTCTGCAGACTCCACACGTTCTGGAACCCGGCATCGGCTTCGGCAATCATCTCGCTCAACATCGAGAACACTACATTCGGAATATTCAGACCGCCGTAACGGCGAGGCATCGATATGCCGTGCAAGCCTGCTTTGCGGGTAGCGTCAAGGTTCTCCCAGGTCTTGCTGGCGTAGCTCACGCGACCGTCGGCATGATGCGGGCCTTCTTTGTCAACGCTCTCAGCATTGGGTGCGATGATTTCGGCGCTAATCTCGCCGGCAATCTCCAGTATCTTGTCATACGAGTCGATGGCGTCCTCGTAGTTGATCGGAGCGTAATCGAATTTCTCACTCTCGGTGAAGTCGCGCTCTTTCATTGCCACAATTTTCTCCATCAGAGGATGGCTCAGATAGTAACGCAGCGCTTTATTGTCGGTATAAAAATTTGCCATAATTTTTACTTTGAATTCTTCTTGTAATACTTGATGAGTTTGGGAATCACGTCCTCGAGATTGCCGGTGATGATATAGTCGGCAATTGTGTTGATGGGGGCATTCGGATCGCTATTGATGCTAATAATAATTGAACTCTCGTTCATACCGGCGATATGTTGAATCTGGCCCGAGATGCCGCAAGCGATATAGAGCTTCGGACGGACAGTCACTCCGGTCTGGCCAATCTGACGCTCGTGCTCAACGAATCCAGCATCGACAGCGGCACGGCTGGCGCCCACTTCTCCGCCGAGCACATCGGCCAACTGGTACAGCAGTTCGAAATTCTCCTTCGAACCCACACCGTAACCTCCGGCTACAATAATTGGAGCGTTCTTGATGTTGACCTTCGACTGCTCAATCTCGCGGTCGATAATCTTGACGATATAACTTGCCGGATCGACATATTTGTCGGCATCAAGGTCAATAGCTACGCCCTTGTAGTTCTCGTCAAAAACTTCTTTCTTCATCACACCTTCGCGGACGGTAGCCATCTGCGGACGATGCTCGGGATTGACAATCGTCGCCACAATGTTGCCGCCGAATGCCGGACGTATCTGGTACAACAGATTTTTGTACTCTTTCTTGGTAATGGGGTCGGTATGGTCACCTATCTCGAGCGAAGTACAGTCGGCTGTCAAGCCACTGTGCAGACACGACGACACGCGAGGACCGAGGTCGCGGCCGATGGTAGTAGCGCCCATCAAGCAAATCTCCGGCTCAATCTCGCGGAACAGGTTGATCACAGCCGACGAATGCGGCAGTGAGGTATAAGGCGACAGACGCTCGTCGTCAATCTTGTAGACTACGTCAACGCCGTAAGGATACAGCTGATTCTCCACTCCAGCGAGATTGTGACCAATCACAAGCGCCTCAAGACGGATGCCGCGAGTGGTGGCGAGCTTGCGGCCTTTGGTGAGCAGTTCAATGCTCACGTCGGCCACTGTGCCTTCGTCCATCTCACAATATACTATAAGATTATGTTTGTCTTCCATTGTCTTTTACTTTTATTATGTTATCCAATAATATGGTCGGCAATCAGCTCTTTCACCAAGTCTTCAAGCTCGGCGTCGTTGGAGCCTTCCATCTGCTTGCTCTCTTTAGCCTGGAACACCACGTTTACAACAGTTTTCACCTTCGTCGGTGAACCTTTCAGTCCAATCTGCTCGGGGTCAGCCTCAATGTCCTTCACTCCCCACTCTGTGATATTCAGATATGGGCGTGAGTCAACCAATGCCTGCATCTCGGGGCTGAGGTTGACCTTCTCGCTCGGTGTCACGGCATACTTGTACTTTTGGATGAGCTTGGCGTTGCGAGGACGGCAGGCGTCGGCACTGCCGTTCACCGTAACCACTAAAGGCAACGGACACTCTACGGTCTCGAAACCGCGCTCGATGCGGCGCTTCACAGTTGCAACACCGTCGGCAACGCTTAACTGCTCGGCATATGTAACTTGTGGCAAACCAAGTTTCTCGGCAATCTGAGGACCAACCTGCGCGGTGTCGCCATCGATTGCCTGACGGCCACCGAGGATGATGTCTACTTTGCCAAGGTGCTTGATGGTCTGGGCAAGTGAGTAACTGGTGGCCAACGTATCGGCACCGCCAAGAGGACGATCGGTGAGTACCACGCCGGTGTCACCACCGCGATAGAGGCTCTCTCTTACCATTTCGGCCGAACGCGGCAAGCCCATTGTCACTAAGGTGATTGTTGAACCCGGATGCGACTCCTTCAGTTGGAGAGCCTGCTCAAGGGCATTTAAGTCTTCGGGATTGAAGATGGCCGGAAGTGCGGCACGGTTGATGGTGCCGTCGGCCTTCATGGCGTCTTTTCCCACATTGCGAGTGTCAGGCACTTGTTTGGCCAACACAACGATGTTTAAACTCATAAAAATAATCTTTTAAATTTCAAGTCTTTATTGTATCTGTTTTATAATCACATATTTATATGGACATCATAGCCATAAAACGTGCAAATTTACCAAATTCCACAATATCCACCAAATCTGTTAACATCTTTTATACCCTCACTACCAGCTGACCACTATAAAAAGAAACTCAGGAGTGGGAGTTTTGACAGTGAACACTGAAAACTTCCCAACTCCTGAACACTGTTGGAAAAATAAGAATCTGCCGTCGCAGATGTGCTATTTTCAAAGAAGGTATTGTGAACTTATCGACTCGTGACGGTGGATGCGAAGGATTGTGTCAGCAATCAGACCCGCTACCGACACCACACTCACTTTTGAGCTCCGCGATGTGTTGTACGGAATGGAGTCGCTGAAAATCACTTCCTCAAGGGCGCTGGCGTTGATGCGCTCACTCGC
>JBGUHM010000006.1:0-5349 GCA_045112115.1 Sodaliphilus sp.
CTGGTGGCGGTTTTCTTGATCTTATTGGATTTCACTGCTCCGGCCACATGGATTGCGCCACCGAAGAGCAGCAACTTCTCGGTGAGCGTGGTCTTGCCGGCATCGGGGTGAGAGATGATGGCAAACGTGCGGCGGCGGGTTATTTCATCGTTGAAAACCATATTTCTGAAAAATTTGTGCAAAAGTACGAATTTTTTGCGTTATAGCCCTATTTTTTGAGAAATAAATGGTAACTTTGCGGTTGAAATTGTTTGCAACACGGAGCGCTGCTGGCTTCATCATTGCGAACAACAGTTTAAGCATAATCACTAAAACATTAACAATGAAAAGATTAACAATTGTCATCCCATTGATTGTCATGGTTGGTATTATCGCTCATTCACAGGCAAAAGACCTGCTCGCTACTGGTGGAAAGGTGCCCACTCTTTATGGATATACTGAAGAAGAGACTGGCGACGGACTTGTATTCTACTACCCGCAGTTCGAGACCATCGATCTCGAATGCCAAAAGATGCCTGATCCGTCGGACAAATCGGTTGTGTTCTGCTGCGAGGCAGCGTTTACTGGCAAGTTGCTTGACCGCTTCGACCACTCTAATATTGCCGACCGACATTTCTCTCATGGCGTGGAATATAAAGGCTATAAATGCAACGACAACGACGGTGCCTTTGTGCTCGACAATTCCGGAGCATGGCAAATTATTCCTAAGGATAAATACAAAAAGGTGAAGCAGGCCAACACCGCTTTCTGCCAACGACTCATTATTCACGACGGAGCACCTAAGGCCGTTTGGAAGAAAATCAAAGACAAACGGACCGTGTATCGTTCGCTCTGTGTCAAGGACGGCAGACTCTGCATTGCGCAGTCGGCCGACGTGGTGTCGTACGAGACTTTTGTGGCGTTGCTCCAGAAAAACAAGGTTCAGCAAGCACTCTATCTCGACATGGGAAGCGGATGGAACTATGCCTGGTTCCGTACGACTGTAAAAGGAAAGGTGGAGGAACTGTTCCCCGAAAGCAAGCAGGCCGACAATTACAAGTACCGCACCAACTGGATTGTGTTCCGCAAGAACGTGAAGTAACTGCCGACAACCGAACAATTATGACTCATAGCCAGCCCTGACATCAGTCGAAGGGCTGGCAATTTTTTTGTTGGCGTTTTGCAAAGTCTCAGCCAGTGCGAGCCTTTATATTTGAGACTTGAGACAAAATTGGCCTATCATCTTGTAAACCAAGAAAATAACCGTCTCAATCGTGAGACAAATTGAGACAAACTGAGACAAATTGAGACAAACTGAGACAAATTTAGCCTATTACATTGTAAACCACGAAGATAACTGTCTCAACCGTGAGACAAATTGAGACTTTTTGAGACAAAATGAGACAAAATGTGCTTAAACCATTGAGAAGCAACCAGATAACATGAGACAGCGTGAGACGAACTGAGACAAACTGAGGCGGGCCTTACCGTCAGGAAGTTGCACTGTGGGCCGCCATATCTGTTTGGTAAAAGAAAGGCCCGCTGTCCAGCTTGACAACGGGCCTGTGAATGATGATTAGCCTTGGTGTTACTCGGCTGCTTCCTCGGCGGGAGCTTCCTCGGCGGGAGCCTCAACGACCTCGGGAGCTGCGGGAGCCTCGACGGTCTCCTCGGCGGGAGCCTCGACAGCGGCATTCTCAGCCACCACCTTCACGGGGATTTCCACCTTCACCTCCTTGTGGAGATCGAGCACGGCGACGAAGTCGCCCAACTCTTTGATGTTCTCCTTAAGGATGAGCTTGCGGCGATCCACCTGGTGTCCCTGCTCAGCGAGAGCCTCGGCAATCATGATATTGTTCACCGAACCGTAGATGGTGCCGTTGGCACTCACCTTGGTGGCGATGGTGACGGCTACGCCCTCGAAAGTGGCTGCAAGAGCCTCGGCGTCGGCCTTGATTTTGGCAATCTTATGTGCCTGCTGGCGCTGGTTCTCGGCGAGAACTTTCAGTGCCGACGGAGTAGCCATGATAGCCTTACCCGTGGGGATAAGATAGTTGCGGCCATATCCGTTCTTTACTTCAACAACGTCGTCCTTGTATCCAAGGTTGGCAACGTCTTGTTTCAATATAATCTTCATAATTTAAAAATATTGTCGCGTTTTATAAATAATGGTTCTACAGTAGTGGTTTACTTCATCAAGTCGGTCACATAGGGCAGCAGGGCCAGATGACGGGCGCGCTTGACGGCGCGGGCCACGCGGCGTTGGAACTTGAGAGAAGTGCCGGTGATGCGGCGGGGAAGAATCTTACCCTGCTCGTTGAGGAACTTCTTCAGGAACTCGGGATCCTTGTAGTCGATATACTTGATGCCACTTCTCTTGAAACGGCAATATTTTTTCTTCTTCTTGTCAACCGACAGCGGAGTCAGATAACGGATTTCACTTTGTGCTTGTGCCATGATTGTTGTCCTCCTATTGATTAATCGTTTTGTTCAACTTCTTTAGTCTCTTCTTCCGTGGCGGGTGCCTCGGCAGCGTTCTTCTTGAGCGAACGACGCTTGAGCGCGTATTCGTGGGCAAACTTGTCCTGGCTGAAAATCAGGAAACGCACAACTTTCTCGTCGCGGCGGAAAGCGGTGTCAAGAGTCTTAACAATCGTGGGCTCACCATCAAACTCGATGAGGGTGTAGAAGCCCGTGGTCTTCTTCTGGATGGGATAAGCGAGCTTGCGCAGACCCCACTCCTCTACATTCTCAATAGTCGCACCGTTGTCGGTGAGGACTTTCTTGAATTTCTCTACCGCTTCCTTTGTCTGGGGCTCAGACAAAACGGGAGTTAAAATGAAAACGGTTTCGTAGTGGTTCATAAAACTTTGTAAATAAATAAATTAAATTGTTGATAAATATGTGCTTCCGCCTTTTTTCGCGGCAAAAGCGGTGCAAAGGTAGACATTATCAACCAATTATGCAAATTTTTTTGAAAAAAATATGGCGGAACCATTAATTCCGCCATACATTCCGCCATACATTTGCACAACTATGGTGTTGTGTATTGAGGTCATTTGGCTTTCACGACCAGAGTCACCTGTGAGTTGCCTGAGCGGTTCAGCTCGATGATATAGGTCTTGTAAGCCCAATAGTTCACTTTGTTCTGCGGCGATATGCTACCCCCGTTCGGGCTGTTGCCTTTGTCTACGGCGTTGGGATAAACGGCTTTGACTTCGTTGAAGGGGTTGTAACTTTCCGGAGAGTAATTGATGGTCACGCTATATCCGTTGACGGTGGAGGTCACACTGTTCTCATCGTAGCTGCCGTTGCCATTGCGCGTGATACGTCCCACGATAGGCGTGGCGATACGATGATACTCCGTGTTGGCACGTTCCTGTCCGGAGGGCTTTACAACAGGCTTATCGGGCTGCGCGGGTTGAGCGGGCGGTGCGGCAGGTCTTGCTGCCGCGGTGTGCCTATCGTTTTCCTTCGCAGGCTCTTTCATGGCGATGTCGTAGTTGTTTTTTCCGGCCACCACTTTCACAGTCACGGGTTCCATACCTACATATTTGGCGGTGATAGCTTCGCCGTCACTGGCCATTATTGAGAATTTGCCGTCGACGTCGGTGGCTGTAACACGGTTGGTGCCGTTTACTTGCAGCGTGGCTCCGATTATGGGCTCGTTGTTTTTGCTATTAGTGACGACTCCTCTTACCGTGAACTCTTGTGACAGACTCTCCCGGATGAGGCGCTGCTCTTCCTGCTCAATGGCTCCGGCTGGCAATTTCTGGTCGAAAATCTTTTTCTGCTCGGCTGTGAACTCCTTGAAGTTGCCGTTGGTGTCGATGAAATAGGAGCATGAGCCCTCGCCCTTGGCAAACTCCGACCGCAAGTTGTAACCGCGGTAATTCTGCAGAGCTTTGAGTTGCTCGGTCTCGTATACGCCTGTCACTCGGGCTTGGCCGTTGTCGAAGTTTGAAGCCTCGGTATATACCGCAGGCAGGGCGAGTTCGCCCAGCTTGTTGTAGTAGCCATATTTCCCGTCGAATTTCACACGGTACAACCCCTCGCTCTCGGGCGAAACCTCGAGCGTGCATTTCTCGATCGACCACTTGTTCTCGCTAAGGTTAAGCACCGTTATGGCCTTGACCGTAAGATCTCCTTGCGGAATTCCGTTGGAGAACACACCGTTGTAGTAATAATACTTCTCGCCGTACTTGATAATGCCGTATCCGCCGCCGTGAAGCATACCGTCGTTCAATTGGCCGCTCCATTTGGCGTTGTCGACCTTGGTGAGCACAGCGGAGTTCTTGTTCATCGGCAGGTAGACCAATCCCGACTGCATGAGATTGATGTACTTCTCGTTGGAGTTCTGTCGCTCATACTCCAACAGATAACTTGGCACTTCGGCTCTGGGAAGAAACTCGAATGTACCCACACTTTCGTCCTGGTCGCCGAAACGGTTGATGGTCTTATAGGAATATTTGCCTGAGATGTAGTCATATTTCTTGCAGTCGTCGTACAACTCATTGACGTTGGTCTTCCCGTTGCCTGGGTTTACCCAAACGTAGAATTTCTTTTCCTCCCGGCCTTTTTGAAGCGCCTTCTTGAAATTGGTGTGTTGCGCCACCGCCACAGGGCAGCAGCACAACACGGTTGTAAGTATAGCCAACGAATATATAATTCGTTTCATGTCGAAATGTTATAGTTGATTAGAATGAGAACACCACACCGGCATCGAGGGTGAGGGCGCCGTAATGCGGGCTGTCGCTGTCGTTAATGTAAGAGTGGTTTTTCCCGGGAATCATTAAACCGTATTTGTATGTGGCGCCAGCATAAATAGCCCATTTGTAAGCGAAGTAGAATTTAACACGTGCCTTTGCCGCAAAGTTCACGGTTCCCAGGTCATATAAATCGTCGTGATGCATCCAGCTACCGCCGATACCAACGTAGAGCGGCAATTGAACACGCTTCTTGGCGAATAATACATAACCGAAATAAATGTCGGCACTGTAGGTGTAAAGGTTCTTGTCCAGAAGTCCTTTAATCATTTTATCGCTGAAATTATCGCTAATCTTCTTGATGCCATCCAACTTGAGCGAAGATTTGGACATGTCGGCCTCGACAAGCATGGAGAAAGAACTCTTCTGCCATTCGTAAGCAAGATTGGCTGCAAGTTGCTTGGTGTAATTGAACTCACACTTTTCGTTGCCGCTGGTGAAGCGAACATCGTTGAAGCCGTAGGGCGACACACCGATTGAAATACTGCTGCCAGCATTGGCACCCAATGCCATAACAGCCATAACAGCGATAAATGCAATTCTTTTGTAAAGTCTCTTCATAATATAAAAGATTAGTTGTTATTAAATAGTTGTTTTCCAAATT
>JBGUHM010000007.1:0-34205 GCA_045112115.1 Sodaliphilus sp.
TCGACACGTAACTTCTACGGAGTCAAGGAGTTAATGGAATATCTTATTTTTAAACTCCCCCAACTCCAAAACTCCGTAGAATACGCATAATCGCAACGAAACCAAGAAGTTATCCGAGTCCTCAGCTAAGTCATATAGGTTGGAGACCTAACATAAGGAGAAAAACATGTACGCTCGCGCACATGGCGACTTTTCCCTGCCCTTATCTGCCTACTACTCATTTAAGTGATTACTACGCAATCGTTTGCGCATATATTTTCACAATACTCGGATAGAAAGTGATACAGGTGCATATTAATAATGTGTAATTTTGCAGGCTATGTCATCAACCCCGACAAGGGGAAAAGTGCCTTAACAAGCCATGACGACAGCTTATTGACACATTGACGAAATTTAAAATTACATACTTTAACAACTAATTTACAAACAATTATGAGAAAACTATTAACGACTCATGGAGTGAGGCTACTCCTCGCCTTCCTGTGCATCGTCGCCGGCTTTGCCAGCGCAAATGCCGCAACGTGGACAGTAGCTGGAAGCAGTGCCACTTTGTTTGGCACGACATGGAGTCCCAGCACCGCGACCAACGACATGACGCTCGAGAACGGCGTTTATGTATGGTCGAAACAGGTGACAGGAGCCCAGAGCTTTGAGTTCAAGGTATGCAAAAACCACTCTTGGGATGAAGCCTACCCATCAAACAACTATCAGTATAGCAATTCCAAAACTGGAACCTATACGCTGAAAATCACATTCAACGAGAGCTCACATGCCATCAATGTAACAACCGAAAGTGGCACTACAACCACCACTTACAGCGTTGCAGGTGACCCATCCTCGGTCTTCGGAGCTTCGTGGAGTGAAACCAACACCTCCACCGAAATGACATTGAGCAACGGTGTATACACTTGGACTTCAGCCCAGTTCACCGGAGTGTCAAGTATTCAATTTAAGGTTGTGAAAGACCACAGTTGGAGTAATAGCTGGCCAAGCAATAATTACACACTCTCACCTAATTCTGGCGGCACCTACACGCTCACTGTGACATACAACCCGTCGAACAACAACGTTACCGGCACACTTAACGAGATTTCCGCCGGCGTGCCTGACTACTACCTGCTCGGCGCATTCACCTCGTGGAGTCCCGGTGATGCAAGCGCCAAGGGCTCGGAAAGCAACGGTGTCTACACCTGGACTAAAACGTTCAGTACCAAGACCACCGAAGCTCAGGAATTCCTCATCACCGACAAGACTTCTTGGACCGACATCAACAACAACCACCGCTTTGCGTTGAGCAACGCCTTCGTTACCGATCCTAGCACAAGCGGTACCACCACCACACTTCAAGTGGTGGCCGACAACAACAACGCCAAGCTGCCCGCAGGCTTGCTCGGCGCTTACACCTTCAGATACAATGCTTCAACCAAGGTGCTTACCATCACCGGCCCAGCTCCCGATCCCGATCCCACTTACGATTACTATCTCGTTGGCGATGAAATGGGTTGGAGCAACGACCCAGACTACGGCTTGACCAACAATGGCAATGGTATCTACACAATCACCAAAACCTTCAGCGGCCAATTCAAGATTCTCGATCCTGTCAATGATGACTGGTGGGGTGCTACAGGCGGTGATGTCGTCACCATTACCCGAACGACAAACAACCCATACACCTGTGGTACTGGCGCTAATTTGAATCTCGACACCGAGAGAGAGTACACCCTCACGTGGAATTCCAACAATCACGAGCTTACCGTCAGCGGCTTCCCGTTCGTTGCCGAGGACTGGTACCTGCTCAGCGAGTTCGACGGAAACACATGGAAACTCAACAACAGCAGCGACAAGTTTACTTATGACGAAAACTCAGGAAACTATGTCCTCACCAAGTCCATCAGCACAACCGCCGACACCCATTTCCTCCTCTCGAAGAAAGTGGCAAGCACCGCAGACGGATGGAACGAACTTAATGGTTACAGATATTGCGCCGGCAACGGCACCGACCAGGCTATAACCTTCGGCACTGCATATCCTGTAGGACAATACGATTCAGGCTCATACTACATTCCCAGCGGAAAGACCGGTACTTGCACCTTCACTCTTAATGCAAGTGGAACCAGTCTCACTGTCACATTTGAAGAGGTTAACAAGAACACCGGCCACATGTACATCATCGGACGTGCAAACGGTGGCGTGTTCCAGGCTAACCTGGGCACGGAGATGACCAAGATTGCCGAAGGTGTCTTCCAAGCCGACAACGTAGAACTGATGAGCGGTGCCGACTTCTCGTTCACCGCCAAGCTCGGTAACGACGCTGAAGACTGGGCTACTGCAAACGCTTACCGCTTCTTCGCAGTGAGCACCTCGTGCTTCGAAGTAACAGAAGCCATGGTGGGTAGCGTTGCCGCAAATACCACCGGTAGCCTCCTGTCGCTGCAAAACACTGGCGACGGACGTACGGGTGCCAACAACTTCATGATGGATGTCTCGGGTGCTTACCGCATTACCATCGACATCAACAACATGAAGGTTCACTTCGAGAAGATGTACTACGACCTCTACATGTTCGGTAAGGGTTTCACCCACAGCGGTACCACCATCAGCGACTGGGATGCCACACAGGCTATTCAGATGACCACCACCGACGGTAATATCTATCACCTCGACGCTGTCACCTTCGCTGATGTCGAAGCTGCTGGATTCTTCTTCAGCAAAGTGAAAGGCGCCAGCAATGACAATAGCGGCAAACAAGACGTTATCAAGAGCGGTTTCGTACCCGACACGCAGAGCGGTAACTACCTGGTTCGCAGAAGCACTGAGCAGAACGACATGAACAAACCGCTGAAGATGGTTGCCGGACCGACCGACAACTCTGCAGCGTTGAGCGCGTTCAACAACAATCGCTGGTTCATCCACAGGGGCGAAATGGCAGGAAATAATAAGTACAACGTGATTGTCAACCTTGCACAGAAAACCGTTACCATCAAGGAGAATGTCGCCGTACAGGAAGAGATGAAGATTCGTCTCGAGCAGACTGACAACCTGATTGGAAAACGCCCGGCTGTCAGGGTTTGGATTACCGGCAACGACGGAGTAATCACCAAATTCGAGGGCGAATGGGCCGACAATGCCAATGGCACACACATGCCCGGAACCCCCGACACCAATCCCGGCAACGTGACATCCGAGGGTAAAACCTTCTGGCTCGATGGCCACACCTGGTTCAAGTGCTCGGAGTACACCTCCTACGACAACCGCAAGTGGTGGGAATGGGAAGTTGGCGGCAGTGAGTTCCGTATCGCTTCCATCACCTTCTACCGCAACGGTGATGATACCGACAACCCAGATGACCCCAACGGCTACCTCAGCCGCCGTTCGGGTGTGCTCTATTTCACTTGGGACGAGTATAACACTGTCAGTGAAATCAAGGATTACACCACCGACTACTATGTTGACCATGTGGACGAGGCTCCCGAGTGCGCAACCATGCTCGACGACCACCTCTACGTTTACTTCGTGAACACTCCGGGTTGGGACAACGTTTACTGCTACGCTTGGGACACCAATAACCAGGGCGTTAAGTTCGATCCGGAAACCAGTCTTCCCGTGAATGCAGCATGGCCCGGCGACGTATGTACTATCGTCGGCTACAATGACGACGGCTTCGCAGTGTATCGCTACGACTTCGGCTTGAAGAGTATTTGGGAGAACGCTGGAAGAACTCTCTCTGGCGTCATCTTCAATGCCGGCTTCGATGCAAGCACCCATGTGGTAGAGGAGCAAACCGGCGACTTCGTGTTCAAGAACGGCGCTATCTACGACTATGTGGGACGTGTCTCTCTCGAGCGCTCTCTGGGTGTAATCATCGCAAAGGGCGTGGTCAAGGGTCCCAAATATGAAGTCGAAGACGACCTCATAGTGGTCTACTACAACCCAGGCGAGTCGGGAACTATCCAAGTTCCTTATATCGATGAGTTCGGCGTTCAGCAGATTGCTATCACCAACTACACCGGCGCTTACTACGCAAAGGACATCAACAACGCCAACGACAAGTCGTTGAACTACAATGGCAAGCTCGACTATGTGTTCGATGTGACTCAGTTCAACGCACCGAAGCCCTACATCAACGAACAAGGCCAGACCGTCGAAGCAGGCTCAAAGGTGCAACTGCTCATGCAAGGCCGCAACCGCTACGACCAAAGTAACTGGGTACGACTCGTCAAGGCCAACGACTACGCCACTGCTAACCACGGCGGCAATACAACCGATTGGGAAAATGGTGGTCTAGTAGGCAAGAGAATCAAGGGCGAAAAACTTGCTGGACAGATTGTCGACAACCTCAACCCGACGATGATCGTAGAGGACCTGCCGGCCGATGCCATCCAGAACACTACGCCTTATGTGCTCAACGACTACATCGCTCCGCACTTCAACGACAACTACAGCGTCAATGACAACGGCGACCTGTTCTTCGTGCGCCCGAAGGCCAACGAGGTGGCTCACATCACCTGGGCTGTTTACAACGGCAACAACGAGTTCTACACTCCCGATTCATGGGCCGGTCTCAATAATGCCAATACCGCCGACGGCAGCACTACTGGTGACATGTTCAACCACGGTAACGCTTACAACCTCAAGGGTGGATTCAAGGTGGTTTCGTGGGCTTTCGCAGGCTACGATGCAGCACCTGAGGTCCTTACTCCCAACCAGGCTTACCAGTTCGACGCCATCATCCGTTACAAGGACAACACCAGCAATGGCGCTCCCATCATCACACCGCAGGGCGGCAGCCGCCTGAAAGAGGGTGCACGCGTCGACTACGATGACAGCTTCGACGTGAACAACTCGCAGTTCGAGGTCTATCCCGTGAACGTCAACCCCAGCACTTGGATTGTGACCGGTATCGACGAAATCGAGACCGACGCCATCGCTAAGGAAGTTGTAGCTGTGAAGTACTACAACATCATGGGCGTTGAGCAACGCGAACTCCAGCCGGGTGTCAACATCGTTGTCACCATCTACAACGACGGCTCGCGCTCCAGCGCAAAGATCCTGAAGTAACGCTTAACAAAGCATACTACAACCAACTCGGGCGCGCCACACGGCACGCCCGAGTCTTTTTGATGGTGCGTCTTAATTGCACATTTATTTGCATATGTGATAAAAGAACCGTACCTTTGCATTGACAAAAAGTGCGGTTGCCACAAATTTTGTCAATTAGCATTACATAACATATGGAATTTCAAAGAGATAAATATCTGCAAAGGCTGATAGGCGGCAAGAACAGTTCTTTGGTCAAAATCGTAACCGGGATTAGACGTTGCGGCAAATCCTACTTGTTGTTCCGATTGTTCAAGCGACATTTGCTTGAGTCGGGTGTTCCTGAAACCAATATTCTCTCGTTGGCGCTCGACGATTGGGATAGTCAAAAGTATCGGGACCCTGGTCGCCTTATGCAATATATCACCAAAAGGCTAAATGCAACCGAAGGACGCTGTTACATTCTCATCGATGAAGTTCAACTGCTCGACCGCTTCGTTGAGGTGTTGCTGAGCTTGATGCACAACGACCGCTGCGATGTGTATGTCACAGGCTCCAACTCACGGTTTCTTTCGAGCGACGTGGCCACTGAGTTTCGTGGCCGAGGCGACGAGATAAGGTTGAGGCCGCTTTCGTTCGCGGAATATTACACTGCTTTCGGTGGTGACAGGCACGAGATAATAAGGCAGTACTCCATCTATGGAGGATTGCCCCAAGTCGCACTCCTCGACGATGTCTCACAGAAAAAATCTTTCCTCAAGAACCTGTTCCAATCGACCTATCTGCGAGATGTGATTGAGCGCAATAGAGTTAAGAACAACGAGGGATTGGGAGAATTGGTGAGGATTCTCGCATCGGCAATCGGATCTCCCACAAATCCGATGAAGATAGCTAACACCTTCAGGAGCGTAAAGCATCAAACGGTGAGCCATAATACCATCTCTAACTATATCTCTCACTTGCTCGATGCCTACATCATTCAAGAGGCGATGCGTTACGACG
The DNA here is from genome assembly GCA_045112115.1 of Sodaliphilus sp. GTDB lineage: Bacteria > Bacteroidota > Bacteroidia > Bacteroidales > Muribaculaceae > Sodaliphilus. Next base: position 6,040 of record JBGUHM010000007.1, read on the forward strand.
TGAAGGGCCGCAAGTATATCGGATCCAATTCCAAGTATTACTTCAGCGACATTGGCATCCGAAATGCCATTATCAACTTCCGCCAGCAAGAACCGACACACATCATGGAGAATATAATCTATAATGAGTTGGTGAGTCGCGGCTACTCGGTAGATGTAGGAAATATTGAGTCTTGGTACACCAATTCGCAGGGCAAGAGTGCCCGTGCCAATCTTGAGATTGACTTCGTGGTAAACAATGACGAAGAGCGCATCTATGTTCAGTCGGCCTACAGCATGCCCAACCGCGAGAAGGTGGCACAAGAGCAAAAATCTCTGCTTAGCATCAAGGATGGTTTCCGCAAAGTCATCATCACTGCCGACAACGTGGCACCATGGACAACCGAGGATGGTGTACGCATTCTCAACTACTGGGATTTCCTGCTCGATGAAAAGTTGCTGTTTGGCTGATTTTCGAGATCGTGTAAAAAAATGAATTGCGGAGGAACTTTTCGTCAAAGTTCCTCCGCAAGCCTTCAGTAGGTAATAATCTTGAAAGGTAAAAAGAATGTTCTAGGTTTATGATGCAAAATTACAGTTACTTGTTCTTTTTTATTCAGCCCGAAACATTGTTTCGATCTGTGATTTCTTTTAAATGACGGTCGTTAGTTAGCAATCCATTGTGTTTCATCCGTTTGCCGGTCCTCCACCCGAATTTGGGCTTTCGCGCGAAATCTCTGACGCAAACGATTGCGCTCTGTGCCTTTTAAAAAACTCCCATACAAGAGGAGTGCACGTCACTATTGCGCTTGCAGACGACAGTTAGGTCTTATCTGCGGTGCAAAGTTACACATTGTTTTGATATATGCAAGCGATTGCACTACTTTTTTGATATTATTTAACATTTATTCTAACACCAGCAACTGGCCGACCTATGGGCATCACCCTGCAACATTCTGTTAATAAACACTTTTGTCTCCCTAACCACCTAAACCCCATAGCAAGACGTCTCTCTGCGGAGTCAAGGAATTCTCAATTCAAAAAGGAACTCCCCTAACTCCAAAACTCCGTAGCAAGTCGTGTAGTCGGGGGGGATTAAGGGGAACGTTAGTCGTCGTGGCAGGAATGAAGGCTGAGGGTGGTGCCGTCGAAAGTGGCGTAGGTGTCCTGATCAATCCAGTCGCCCAGGTGCACCAACTCGGCACCCGTCGACAGCGGTGTCACGCGCGCCACATGCAGATGCCCGAACACGAAATAACGCACATCGGCGTGAGAACGAAGGTAGTCCTCGGCGTAGTCGACATGATTCTGCACACATTGCTCGAGGTGGCGCTCGGTGGCGGCGGGATCGCGAGCCACACGGTTCTGCTTCGACCAGCCCAGTGCCACAGGTGCGGTCCAACGCGGGTGAACGCCGGCATAGAGCCACTGGCACACCGGGTTGTAGAAGCACCAGCGCGTGAGGCGGTACATCGCCGGCTGGCGGCCCACGTCGTCGCCGTGGGAGAGCAGGAAGCGGCTTCCAGCAATATCTACCTCGGTGGTGCCGTAGTACACCGTGACGCCTATCTCGTCACGCAGGTAGTCGCGAAGCCACACATCGTGGTTGCCGGTAATCCACACAATCTTCACGCCGCGGTCGGCAAGCGAGGCGAGCGCTCCAAGGAAACGCACATGGCCTCGAGGCACCACATGGCGATACTCAAACCAATAGTCGAGTATGTCGCCAAGCAGATACAACTCGGTGGCGTCGGAGGCAATCCGCTCGATAAACGACACCACACGGCGTTCGTGCGCGCGCTTGTCCTTTATATATCCCGCACCCAGGTGCAGGTCGCTCATGAAGTAAACCACACTCCTGAATTATGAATTATGAATTACATTAGCCCCATCTCCAGCTTGGCCTCGTCGGTCATCATCGTGATGTTCCACTCTGGCTCAAACACCAGGTTAACCTTGACTTCGGTGACGCCGTCCACGCTGCCCACCTTCTGGCGGATGTCCTCAAACATGAAATCGCCCATCGGGCAGTTGGGCGCCGTAAGTGTCATGTCGATGTCTACCACTCCGGCATCGTCGACCTCCACCTTATATATTAATCCCAGACTGTATACATCTACCGGCATCTCCGGGTCATATACTGTTTTGAGCATCGCGATGATGCCCTCCTCGATTTTCAATTTCTCTTCCTGTGTCATAACGGCTGCAAAGGTAGCAATTTATTTCGGCTTCTTTCCATATTTTCACCCTTTTTCGCAGCAAAAAACACAACAAAAGCACTAAAAAACACGATTTAAGCAACAAAAAAGTGTCAGAATAGTTTCTATTTAAAAAAAAATTACGATATTTGCACCTGCTTTTCAAGCCTTTGAGGTGCATTTTGGTCGTTTTTGGCCGCTTTTGCGGCCTGAAAATGGTCCATTTTGCAACGTTTACTCAACGGCTCTTGAAAAACGGAAACTATAATTTTAAAACCATATAATTTAAGTAAAAAAAATGACTAAAGCAGAAATCGTTAGCGAAATCGCTAAATCAACTGGCATCGACAAAGCATCGGTTCTTGAGACACTCGAGAAGTTTATGGAAACTGTTAAGGACTCGCTGGCCAACGGTCAGAACGTCTATCTGCGTGGATTCGGCAGCTTCATCGTGAAGACTCGCTCGCAGAAGACTGCTCGCAACATCCTCAAGAACACCAGCATCATCATCCCAGAGCACAATATCCCCGCTTTCAAGCCCGCGAAAGTGTTCATGGAGCAGGTGAAGTAAGATTAGCGTTTTATACACATCTTTCAAACAGGACAGCCTCAGGCCGTTTCAGCACATTGACCTTGACGTGGCTTGCTGAAACAACAATGTCCAAACACGCCACACAAGGTAATAGACATATTATTTATTCACATATTTAAACTAAGTTAATAAGCAACATGCCAAGCGGAAAGAAACGTAAAGGCCACAAGATGGCAACGCACAAGCGCAAAAAAAGACTTAGGAAGAATCGCCACAAGAACAAGAAATAATTCAATAGGGCGATAACTCCAAGGGCAACGCGACGCCGAGCGGCGTCCACAACCCGAAGAGTCACCTATTTCGGTCGACTGAACACCGAGAACAGACGCCTTTTCATCGCCCAGATGAACCGATGTCTGTTCTCGTTGTGTCGGCAGTTTGGAATACTTGGCGAGACCATTCCAAGTCGTTTTCAACATCAAAAAAGATGAAAAGCGAACTAATTGTTGACGTAACGCCCACAAACATCGCGACAGCGCTGCTCGAGGAAGGACGGCTAATGTCGCTTCAAAAAGAGGCAAGAGACGCCTCCTACGCCGTGGGTAACCTCTATTTTGCCAAGGTAAGGAAGTTGATGCCGGGGTTGAACTCCGCTTTCGTCAACGTAGGACATCCAAAAGAGGGGTTCCTCCATTACCTTGATTTAGGCTCACAATTCAGCTCTTACTCCAAGTTCATCAAGCAAGTGCTCGAGAGCAGCGGAAAAAGAATGCCTGAGCTCTCTAAATTCAACCTACTGCCCGACATCGACAAGCACGGCTCAATCAACGACGTGCTGCGACAGGGACAAGAACTGATAGTACAGGTGGCCAAAGAACCCATCTCCACTAAAGGGCCAAGACTGACTACAGAAATCACGTTCACAGGACGGTTCATGGTTCTGACTCCTTTCAGCAACAGGGTCAGCGTGTCGCAGAAAATCAAGTCGCACGCCGAAAGGAACCGACTCAAACGACTTATAGAGAGCATCAAACCGCAGAACTTCGGCGTCATTATTCGCACAAGCGCCGAAAACAAAAAAGCCGCTGAACTGCACAGCGAACTCGGAGTGCTGCTGAAAAGTTGGGAAGACGCGCTGGCTAAACTGCGGTATTCAACGCCGCCTTCGCTCGTCTATGAGGAAGACAGCCGAGCAGTAAGCCTCATTCGGGACATCTTCAACCCGGAGTTTGAGAGCATCTATGTGAACAATGCCGAAATTTACGAGCAGATTCACAACTACGTGAGCCTTATAGCGCCTGAGCGCAGCGACATAGTCAAAATTTACTCCGACGACATGCCCATCTTCGACCGGTTCGGCGTGACAAGGCAGATAAAGACTTCGTTCGGAAAAACAGTGTCGTTCCGCTCCGGGGCATACATAATAGTCGAAAGCACCGAGGCTCTGCATGTAATCGACGTGAACAGCGGGAACAGAAGCCGAAACAGCACCGACCAGGAAAGCAACGCGCTCGAGGTCAACACGCTCGCGGCAGAAGAAATCGCACGGCAACTGCGACTGCGTGACATGGGAGGCATCATCGTGATTGACTTCATCGACATGACTAAAGGCGAACACCGACAAGCGCTGTTCGAACACATGAAGCAATTGATGCAGAAAGACCGGGCACGGCACAACATCCTGCCGCTGAGCAAGTTCGGACTGATGCAAATCACGAGACAAAGGGTAAGGCCGGCTCTGGACATCGTCACCAGCGAAACCTGCCCAAGCTGCAGAGGAAAAGGCGAAGTGCTGCCTTCGCTGCTGTTCACCGAACGCCTAAAGGACAAAATCGACTACCTCGTCAACGACCTGAAGGTCAAAGGCTTCATTATGTATGTCCATCCTTTCGTCGATGCCTACATCAAGAAAGGGCTCTTCAGCGAGTACGGGAAGTGGCGCAGACAATTCGGACGACAGTTCCGGATTCTGCCAGACCAAAACCTCGCTTACCTGAGCTACCGTGTTGTAGACAAAGACAGAAACGAAATCGACTTGAGCGAGGAGAAAGACACCAGCAGCAGCTCAAGCAACAAAAAAGAACGGCGGTCGAAACGAAACGCCGACAACTGAAAAAACAGCACACGGGTCCGGAACACCATCCGGGCCCGTACTGTTTACCCACCTAAAGATTGCTATTTCATTAACCCATTCCACCCACTACCTTCCACCAAAAAAAACGCAAAATGAAAAATGCAAAACAACTACCCCAACCACTGTCCCACATAGTCACAACATAGTCACAAACATAGTCACAACCACTGTCCCATGCATTACATCCCCCATGTTACATCTTCCATCTTACATGCACGAAGCGCCCGTCTTCCATCCCCCATCCTCCATATTACATTTTACATGCGCGCAGCGCCCCCATCTTACATGCGCAAAGCGCCCCCCTCACCGATTCCTCTGAAATATTTTTCGTCTTTCATTTATTTATTGTACCTTTGCAGTCAAAGAAACGACAATTCAACAAAAACCACTATACTACAATGTTTTACGTAAAAAAGACCTTGGAAATTTCGTCGTGCCATCAACTGAGGCTCGACTACGACAGCAAGTGCGAGAGTCTGCACGGACACAACTGGATGGTAGAGGTGTTCTGCCGAGCAGAGCAGCTCGACAGCAACGGAATGGTAACCGACTTTACCCTCATTAAGGAATTGGTGCATAAACGGCTGGACCACAAGAACCTGAACGAGGTCCTCGATTTCAACCCCACAGCCGAGAACATCGCCCGCTGGATAGTCGACACAGTCCCCAACTGCTACCGTGCCGACGTATGGGAGTCGCGCGACAACAAGGCCAGCTTCATCAGCGACGACGCTCCGCAGAACTTCCAGTGACCATGCCAAAAAAAACTTATAGCATTAACGAAATATTCTACTCGCTACAAGGTGAGGGGGCCAACACCGGCACCCCTTCCGTGTTTGTGCGCTTCAGCGGGTGCAATCTACGGTGCCGGTTCTGCGACACCGACCACCTACAGCACACATCCATGACAGCCGACCAGATTGCACATGAGGTGGCTAAAAATCCAGCTCCGCTGGTGGTTCTCACCGGAGGCGAACCAGCCATGCAAATCGACGTGGCTCTGGTGACAGCCCTGCACGACACAGGAAAAGCCGTCGCCATCGAGACCAACGGCACGCTGCCGCTGCCCGCTGGACTCGACTGGGTGACGCTATCGCCAAAGGATCTGTTCGACGGCGGTGACTCTCTGCCGTGCCGGCTCACCCACTGCGACGAACTCAAGGTGGTATACACCGGTCAGGACCTATCCCACTACGACCACATACAGGCCCGTCAACGCTTCCTGCAGCCATGTTTCGTTCCCGACCCAGAGCAGCGACAACGAAACATCGACGCCACCGTCAAAGCCGTACTCGACAACCCGCGCTGGCGGCTCTCCCTGCAGACCCACCGCATCCTACACATCCCATAGGCCCCGCCTCATTTTTCAGTTTTCATTTTCCCATGTGCGCTATACCCCTCTCAAAAAATGCTTAAAAAGTTTTACAATTGTCGGTTTTTCAGGGGCGATTTGTAAAAGATTGTGAAACGTTACAAATTATTACCAATATTTTTGGGTAAACGTGACGCGATTCCAACTTTACTTACTATATTTGCAGTGGATTTTGCTGACTATATTATGAAACGACTTCTCCCTATTTGTGGAACTTTGTTGATTATAATGCTCACGGCATTTACCGGCGCGGCACAAGGAGTGCACCGCGTCACTGTTGTTGTACCCGGCAGTACCCCAGGACATGGCTCTACTTATGTCGACGCATATGAGTATGACTACGTCGACGTGCGGCCGCAGTTCCCAGGCGGTGAGCGGAGCATGATCAATTTCATCAACAACACCCGCGAATACCCCTACGAAGCCTATAAGAACCGAGTCCAGGGACGTGTGGTGTGCAGCTTCATCGTTCACACCGACGGGCGCCTCACAAACATCGAAGTCATACGCCCGGCAAGCGACGCCACGCTCAATCAAGAGGCTCTTAGAGTCATCAGCGCCATGCCAAAGTGGATTCCGGGAAAAATCGGAGCGGCCAAAGTGGCGGTGCGTTGCGTGTTACCCATCGCGTTCCGTCTGTAACCACAACTGCCCGTTTCCTTCAAGATGACAGCACCTTCCGACCCCACTCAGTGGCGACAATTCCTCCTGATCGACAACCACTCAATCCATTATCTCCTTCATAAGCCAGGCGACCAACCGCTCACCGGCGTCATCGACGTCACCGGCACCGAAGAAGAGGGTCTTCTCAAAGCTTTTGAGAGCACCGTCTACAACCACCCCTTCCTGCTCGACGACTACGCGTCGACCGTCATCGTCACGCGGGCAGAGGCGTTCTCGCTGCTACCCAACGACTATGCCGACCACCTTGACGAGGCCGTAAGAGCACACAAAGCGTCGAGAGTGGCCACCGACAACGACGTGGTCGTAGCACAATACGGCTCGCTCACAGCCGCTTGGGAGATGGAACGAGGATTGAACAACTTCCTTCAGCGAACGTTCAACTCACCGCGAACGATGCTTCATCTGCTTACACTCGCCGAGTACTGTACGGCAATGAGCCGCAGCGCGACAGGGTCGCGTGTTTATCTCAATTTCCATGGCAGCGAAGTCCTCGACATCATCGTCAACGACAGCCAGGGCGAGATCCTGATGGCCAACAGCGTGAGCCTGCGCGACACCAGCGACGCCGCCTATTTCGCCCTTAACGTGTGGCGGCAGACTGCCGTCGACGGCACGCAAGCCGAGATGCACCTCACGGGCGACAACGTCATGCGCGCGGCCGTCACTCCTCTGCTCAGCAAATACGTAGCAACAGTAAAACAGGCTGCCATGCCAGCGGCAATAACCGCTCTGGGCGACATTCCCCTCGAACTGGCGGCATGTGTCTTTTTCGCCACTACTCCCGCAACCCCATGAGAATAATAAGCGGCAAATACGGCAAACGGCGGTTCCAGGTGCCCACCAACATCACCGCGCGGCCCACCACCGACATGGCGAGGGAGAACATCTTCAACGTGATCAACAACCTCGTCGACTTCGACGGCGCAACAGCCCTCGACCTCTTCGCCGGCACTGGCGCCATAAGCTTCGAATTGCTTTCGCGGGGATGCGCCGCCGTCACAGCAGTCGAGAAGGCATCGACACAGGCCAAGTTCATCCTTAAAGTGAAAGAACTGCTGGGTGACGATAACCTGACGCTCGTGCGGGGCGACGTGTTCCGCTTCGTGGCATCGTGCCGACAGCAATTCGACATCATCTTTGCCGACCCGCCCTACGACCTGCCGCGACTGCCCGAGATACCGGAACTGGTACTGAATTCGGAGATGATGCGGCCAGGCGCGCTCTTCATCATGGAGCATCCGGCTCCATTCGACTTCTCGCACCTGCCGCAGTTCCTTCAGCGACGAGTCTACGGCAAGGTAAACTTCACTCTTTTCAGAAACAAATAACACCACAACACGATATGGCACAACGCAACAACCTCAAGAAACTGCAGCAACAACGACGCCGTCTACACGAACAGGTTATCGACTATTTCAACAGCATTGACGACAACAAGGGACGAAACTACCGCCAGGTGGCGACCGCCATCGGTGTGTCCACTCCGCAGCAACGAGCTCTGATAGTCGAAATCCTCGAACAACTGGCCAACGACGGATTCATCAACGAGGTGGAAACCGGACGATACAAACCCGCTAAGCGGTCGATGGTCGAGACCGGAACGTTCTCGCGACGCAGCAACGGCAAGAACAGCGTCACTCTCGACAGCGACGAGAGCGCAACGCCCATCTTGGTGGCCGAGCGCAACTCGATGCACGCTCTCAATGGCGACCGCGTGCTGGTTCATATCAGCGCTGTGCGAGCCGGCATGGAGCCTGAGGCCGAGGTAATCAAAATCATCGAGCACAAAGACCAGCAATTCACCGGACTTCTCAAGGTGAAAAAATACTATGCCATAGTCTCTACCGACAGCAAGTTCCTGGCAACCGACATATTCATCCCGCTCGACGGACTCGGAGAGGCCAAAACCGGCGACAAGGTGGTGGTGAGAATCGCCAACTGGCCAAAGGACAGCGACAGCCCTATGGGCGAGATTGTCGACATCCTGGGACGAGCCGGCGAGAACAACGCCGAGATACACGCCATTCTGGCCGAGTTCGGACTGCCATACAAATACCCGCAGAACGTGGAACGCGCGGCTAACAAACTCGAAGCCGGAATCACCGACGAAGAGGTGGCACGACGCGTCGACTTCCGCGATGTCACCACCTTCACCATCGACCCCGCCGACGCGAAAGACTTCGACGACGCGCTCTCGATTCGACGGCTCGCCAACGGGCATTGGGAAGTGGGTGTACATATCGCCGACGTGAGCCACTATGTCACGCCCGGCACCGTAATCGACAAGGAAGCTCACGAACGAGCCACATCGGTCTACCTCGTGGACCGAACTATCCCCATGCTGCCCGAGAAACTGTGCAACAACATCTGCTCGCTGCGCGCCGGGGAGGACAAACTCACACACTCGGTGGTGCTCGAGATGGACGACAACGCCAAGGTAATCAAATACAAAATATGCCACACGGTAATCAACAGCGACCGACGTTTCTCCTATGAGGAGGCACAGGAAATCATCGAGAACAAGAAAGGCGAACTGGCCGACGAGCTGCTGACGCTCGACCGTCTGGCAAAGAAACTGCGGCAAGACCGATACGACAACGGAAGCGTCGACTTCAACCGCGTGGAGAAAGGTTTCGTAATCGACGAACAGGGACACCCCACCGAGGTAATCCTGCACGAGTCGAAAGACGCCAACAAACTTATCGAGGAGTTCATGCTTCTGGCCAACCGCAAGGTGGCCGAGCACATCGGAAAGGTAACAGGCAAGACGAAAGCCAAGGCTATGGTCTACCGCGTACACGACGAGCCCGACCTCGAGAAACTGTCGAACGTCGCCGAAATAGCATCGCACTTCGGTTATAAAGTGAAATTCAGCGGCAGCCGCAGGGAAATAAATCGGAGCCTCAACCGCATGCTCGAGAAAGTGAAAGGAAAGCCCGAAGAGGACCTGCTCTCGATGCTGGCTATAAAAGCCATGGCCAAAGCCGCCTATTCGGCCGACAACGTAGGGCACTATGGCCTGGCGTTCGACTTCTATACCCACTTCACTTCGCCCATACGAAGATACCCCGACCTGATGGTGCACCGACTGCTCGACCGGTATGCGGTCAAAGGCGCGCGCTCCGTCGCAGTCGACAAGCTCGAGGAAGAATGCAAGCATTGCAGCGCGCAGGAGCAGCTCGCCGCCAATGCCGAACGAGCTTCAATCAAGTTCAAGGAGGTGGAATACATGGGCGACCGACTGGGTGAGGTGTACACCGGCAAGGTGAGCGGCGTCACCGAGTGGGGACTCTATGTCGAACTCGACGAGAGCCACTGCGAGGGCATGGTGCCGGTGAAAGAACTCGACGACGACTTCTACGAGTTCGACGAGAAAAACTACCTGCTGCGAGGAAGGAGAACCAACCATAAATATCAGTTGGGCGACCCCGTAACCATTCAGGTGGCACGTGCCGACCTCGTGAAGAAGCAACTCGACTTCGCCATTGTCAACAAGAACAATCCTCCAGGCAGCCACCGAATCGACAACGAGCCCATCACCTACCAACGGGTATTCGAGCGAGAGTCGCTGCTCGACAGACAACGCTCTATGCACGAAGGCGGACGAGCCTCACGACGACAGAAACGCGGACACCGCGGCAACTCCACACGACGTAACGCCGTAGCTGCCGGAGGCAAAGCCACTAAAGGCAGAGGCACAAAACGCTCACGCCGTAGAGGCAGATAAGAAAACCTAAGCGAACAACTGTTTCAGCACATCGAGCGAACGCAGCGAGCCCAGTGCCGAATGATGGAGGCGATAGTAGGCGAGGATGGTCTCGAGCATCACCACACGCTGCTGTCGCGTGAAGCGGAACAGGTGCATGTTGTCGTAGTTCATGCGCGACAACAGATGAATCACACGGCCCTCGGCGGGTGGCAGGCAGCGGTGTCCCAGGACCGCGCCGCGCTGGAACACGCCGTCGTCCATGTCGAACCAGAACCCTTCGTTGTAGGTAGCAACATCGGGCTGGATGCCCACGTAGCGGCCCAACTGATAGAGGAACGCGATATGGAAATTGGCCGCGCCGCGCTCACAGGCATCGAGACGCGTCACACTCTGGCGCAGAAAGCTGTATAGCGCGTCGTTGCGCTCGTGCTCCACAATCACCCGGCCCAGCACTTCAGCGACGAACATCGCCACCGACATTTTCAGCGGATCGGTGTGCAGCGACAGGAGAACCGACGTGCGACGCACATCGGCAATGCGAGCCAAATCCTGCCCGTGGCTGGTGGTCACCACCATCTCCAGCAGCGACAGCGGCATGAACATAGCGTTGCGCGCGCGAGCAGATGCCGTGCGACCCTGACGCACCAGCACCGAGAGCAGTCCGAACCGCTCGCTGTACACATGGGCTATGTTATGGCTGTCGTTGTGACGTATCACATTCAGCACTATCACCTCGGTCGTCTCGCGCATTTTACATCAGTTTTGAGCCGCAAATTTAAGAAATAAACCCCGAAAACAAGGCCTTGGACACAAAAAATCTTTGACATATAAACTTTTAAGGCCACAAAATTTGGCTGTTTAAAAAAAAGTATCTACCTTTGCAGTCGCTTTTCGGCAAAAATTCAGCCGAAACGCCTTTTTTCGGGCCCATTCGTCTATCGGTTAGGACGCAAGATTTTCATTCTTGAAAGAGCAGTTCGATTCTGCTATGGGCTACAATTTCAAAACATAAAAAACATTTTAATAATAAATTATGGCAAACCATAAATCAGCACTTAAGAGAATTCGTCAGACCAAGTCGCGCAACCTGCGCAACCGTTACTACGGCAAGACCATGCGCAACGCTGTGCGCAAAATCCGTAAGATGGAAGACAAGGCAGCTGCAGCTGAGGCACTGAAGAAGGTGTCGTCGATGCTCGACAAACTCGGCCGCAAAGGCATGATCAGCAAGAACAAGGCTTCCAACCTGAAGTCGAAGCTGGCTCGCCACATCAACAAGCTCGCCTAACACACGCCGTCTCACGCGAGGCAGGCAGGAACCAGCGCCGTCCCAAGCGGGCCACAACTGTTCCTGTCATAGCGACGGCCCATTCGTCTATCGGTTAGGACGCAAGATTTTCATTCTTGAAAGAGCAGTTCGACTCTGCTATGGGCTACCAGCATCCACCGTCATCGCATTGTCGACGATGGTGGATGTTGTTTTGCCTCACGGCATAGTCATTGCCATGTTGTCAACGTGCCGTCGACAACATCGTCTTTCGGCATCCGGCAACCGACATTCGAGTCGATATATGTATATAATTAGGTGGAAAATAGTGCCGTTTTCCCTAAAAATTAGGGTGTTTCGTTCAATTTACGCCCAATAATTTTTCCACATTAATTATTTGTTGTATATTTGCAGGCTGAAAAATGCGATTTTGCGAAAAAAATCAAACAAAATAATAATTTTTTTACAGTAAAAAATGCAAACCAAAGGTTTTATCTTAGTGATTACCGCAGCGCTCATACTCGTATGTGCGTTCTACCTCTCGTTCAACATTGTGGGAAGCAATGTCGAGAGTAATGCTGAGAAGCAGGCTTGTAAGATTGCTAAAATCAAGTCGCCCGACTTAGACAACAACGTCTACAAGGACGCTTACAGCAACATTATCAAGAAAAAAGAGAAAGAAAAAACTTGGCTGGGCTACACCTACCAGGAAGTGCGCGAGAAACAGCTCGGATTGGGTCTGGACCTCAAGGGTGGTATGAACATCACTCTGCAAATCAGTGTGCCCGACATCCTGCGTTCGCTCTCGGGCAACTCGAAGAACCCGAATTTCAACCAGGCCATCAAGAACATCGAAAACGACAAGTCGCGTCAAGACGATTTCGTGGCTGAGTTCTGCAAAGAGTACAAGAAGCTCGACAAGGCTGGTTCATTGGCCCAGATTTTCCGTGGAATAGAGGAAATCAAGCAGAAACCCGGTATCAATGATAGCGAGGTGGAGCAAATCCTGAAGAAAGAGGTGAACGACATGGTCGAGAACTCGTACAACGTGCTTCGCACTCGTATCGACCGCTTTGGTGTCGTTGCCCCCAACATCCAGAAACTGCAGAGCACCGGCCGTATTCAGGTTGAGTTGCCTGGCGTAAAGGAGCCCGAGCGTGTTGAGAAACTGCTCAAGGGTGCCGCCAATCTGGAATTCTACGCCACCTACAACTTCGAAGACCTTCAGAGCCAATTCAACGCTTTGAACGGTGCTTCAGCCGGCAAGGCCACCGCCAAAGCCGACGAGGAGAAGGCTGAGGAGACCGCCGAAGCCACCGAGGCAAAGACCGAGGAGAAGACCGAGGCAAAGGCTGAGGAGAAGACCGAGGCAAAGGCTGAGGCAAAGCCTGCAAAGGACGAGCCCAAGAAGAATACAGCCAATGGCAAGACCCTCGCTGAGTTGCTCATGTGGAATACACTCCCCGCTGGCCGCGCCACTGTAGGACACGCATTGGCTACCGATACTGCCGCCGTAGGTGAAATTTTACGCGAGTTTGGCAGCAAATACCTTCCCAACGATATCAAGCTTCGCTGGACTGTGAAGCCCGAGTCCTATGGCAAGGGTAAGAACAAGTTTGAAGCCTATGATCTTGTGGCATTGCGCACCGAAGGTCCCGAAAGAGGTCCCGCTCTCGGTGGTGACGTGGTGACTGATGCCCGCGCCGAGAACGAAAAGGGCGGTTCGGCCGTTTCGATGACGATGAACAGCCAGGGTGCCCGCAAGTGGTCGTCGGTTACCGAGCAGAACAAGGGCCGTCAGGTTGCCATCGTGCTCGATGACCAAGTCTACTCGTACCCCAACGTCAACGACAAGATTGACGGTGGTCGTTCGCAAATCACCGGTAACTTCACTCCTGAGGAGGCCAACGACTTGGCCAACGTGCTCAAGAGTGGTAAGATGGTTGCCAGTGTCGACATCGCCAGCCAAAGCGTGATTGGTCCGTCGCTCGGTAAGGAGTCGATTGAGAAGGGTCTCACCTCGTTCGTGATTGCCCTGGTGCTGCTTATGATCTTCATGATCTGTGTCTACGGTTTCCAAGCCGGTGGCATCGCCGTTCTCGGTTTGATCATGAACCTCTTCTTCACCTTCGGTATCCTTGCTTCGTTCCAAAGCGTGCTCACCCTTCCCGGTATCGCCGGTATCGTGCTCTCGCTCGGTATGGCAGTGGACGCCAACGTGCTTATCTTCGAGCGCATCAAGGAAGAGTTGCGCGCCGGTAAGAGCCTCAAGGCTGCCGTGGCCGACGGTTACAGCAACGCCTTCAGCGCTATCTTCGACTCCAACTTGACATCAATTATCACCGGTGCCATTCTGGCTTACCTCGGTACTGGCCCCATCAAGGGCTTCGCCGTAACCCTGATCATCGGTATCTGCTGCTCGTTCTTCACCGCCGTGTTTGCTACACGTCTGGTGATGGAGGCCATGCTCAAGACCAATTGGTTCAAGAAGATGACACTCACCACCCCGCTCACCCGCCACATGATGGAGAATGTGAAGTTCAACTTCATGGGCAAGGCCCGCACCATTGGCGTGATTGCATGCGCCGTGATTGTCGCTGCCATCGCAATGTTCGCTACCCGCGGCCTCGTTCGTGGTATCGACTTCTCGGGCGGTCGCAACTATGTTGTGAAGTTTGAGAAGACCGTCAAGCCTGAAGCCCTTCGCGCTAAGCTCAGCCAAGAGTTCAAGAAAGGCGACAAGGAAGCCGACGTGTCGGTTATCACGATCAACAACGACAAGACCATCCGCGTTTCGACCAACTATAAGAAGAACGCCAGCGGCAAGGAGAACGACGCCATCGAGTCGGAGGTGCTGAAGATTCTCTATAACACACTTAAGAGCGATCTTAAGCCCGGTATGACCTTAGAGCAGTTCAGTGTTGCCGACGAGAAGAATACTGAAGGTATTGTCTCGAGTGAGATTGTGGGACCGGCTATAGCAAGCGACATGTTGCGCGGTGCCATCTGGGCTGTGTTCTTCTCACTGTTGGCAATGTTTGCCTATATCCTGTTGCGTTTCCGCAACGTGGCCTTCTCGGTTGGTGCTCTCGCCGCCGTGGCATTCACCTCGTTTGTGGTTATCGCATTCTACACTCTGTACGGTTGGTTGCCCTTCGCAATGGAGATTGACCAGACGTTTATCGCCGCCGTGCTGACTGTGATTGGTTACCAGGTGAACGATACCGTGGTGGTGTTCGACCGTGTGCGTGAGTTCCGCAAGCTCTATCCGAAGAAGAACCTGTACGAGACCTTCAATGAGGCACTCTCATCGACCTTGGCCCGTACGATGATGACATCAATCACCACATTACTCGTGTTGTTGGTCATCTTCTTCCTGGGCGGTGCCACTATCCGCAGCTTCATCTTCGCAATGATTCTCGGTGTGATTATCGGTACACTGGCTTCGCTGTTCATCGCTTCGCCCGTGGCTTACGCAATCACCAAGAAGTTTGCAAAGAAGAACGCCAACAAGGTTCAGGTCGCCACACTCCAAAAGACCAAATAATAAAACAACTTAATACATAACTTCTGTTAGAGTCCGGCCGCCCGCAAGAGCGACCGGACTTTTTTGTGGCTATAAAGGAGGATGGATGACGGTGAATCAGGTTTCAGAAGTTGATATTTGGGATTCTTCATTTTCTGTGGAATAGGCGGCAGTTGGTAACTAAAAGCCGGGTGTTTGTCACAAATGCGGTGTATATTCTTGACAAAAGCGGGCTGAAGTGGTAATTTTGTACCAGAAAACAGAAGATAATAGTTCTCTCATAAGTGGTTTTTTGAAATGTTAATAAAGTAGTTTTTATCAATAGTATATGTCATACAAGCCTAAAACTAAAGTAAAAAGCCTCTTTTTAATGTAATTCCTTAAATCTAATGCCGTGAGGCAGGACGAACACCAAGCGATTGCGGCTCGCAACGAGCCGCAATCGCTGTCGTTTAAGCAGTTTTTTTCCGCAATATTTGGTGGAGTCGCAGAAAAGGTGTAACTTTGCAACGCAAAAATAAAGCGGCGAGCCGGTGTGCTCGCGACAAGCCACAATAGCTCAGTCGGTTAGAGCATCGCATTCGTAACGCGAAGGTCGTGGGTTCGAGTCCCACTCGTGGCTCATAAAGAGTCGCCCCCAGCAATGAGGGCGACTCTTTATTGTACTGTATGGCATCTCGCGAAGCTCAGAACGGAAGAGGAGATTCGATAACGACGTGCTCGCCTGTGACGGGGTGAGTAAAGGCGAGCCGGGCTGCATGCAGCATCAACCGCTCGCCGGGAGTGCCGTAGAGCGCATCGCCCACGATTGGGCAGTCGAGCCCCTGTGCAGCGGCGGCGTGTACACGCAGCTGGTGTGTTCTTCCTGTGACTGGATGGAATGCCACTCTTGTTGTATTATTAACAGCATCGCGCTCAATCACGTTATAACGGGTTACGGCCTGCTTGCCGTGCTGGCAGTCTATCATCTGCCTGGGTCGGTCGTCGGGATTGAGCCGCATAGGCAAGTCGATGAGGCCATTGTCACTCGCTACCCTACCCTGCAACACGGCATGATAGGTCTTCTCGACCCTGCGAGCGGCGAACTCATGCTGCATCGCTTTCTGAGTCGCTGAATCAAGGGCGAAAACAACGATACCGCTTGTTGCCATGTCGAGGCGGTGGACCGTGAGCGGCGTCACGCCCTCGGAAAGCAGAGCCTCCACGTAATCTACGAGCGAAAGCACCGGATCTTTCCCTGGCACACAGAGCATGCCTGCCGGCTTGTCGACCGCGATAAGGTTCTTGTCGCGATACAGCACATGTATCTGCCAATCACCGCGGTTGCTCGCCAGAGGATTGTTCTCCACTTCGAGGCCTTGCAGCATGAACGACAGAATGGGCAGACATTTCGCACGGCAAGCCGGATAGAACTCGCCGTCGCGCCGCAGTTCACCCTCTGGCGAGCGCCCGTACCAGAACTCGGCCATACACAGTGGAGCGAGCTGGTGAGAATAGGCATACTGCAGCAGCTTAGGCGCGCAGCACTCACCGGCACCCGCAGGCGGCAGCCTGTGAGCTTCCCGCTCGAATATGTCGAGCAAATTGGCTTGCTCGCCTCGCCCATTGTTCACCTGGTACATGTTGAACAGTTCTCGCTGTAGGTTCTCGCTCATCTCATGTCGTAGTTGCTTCAGCTCGCTGATTTCATTATCGATAGAAGCAAGAGCCACTTCGGCCTGAGCTACACGCTCGGCAAGTGCGGCTTTCATCCGCCTGAGCTCGGCTTTCATAAATTGGCTTTCGGCAATGAGCGCCTCTTCTTCGGCCCCTTCACGTCGCAGCTGGTCGCGGTGTTGCTTGGCCAGCGCCATCTGCCGTTTGTATCCTTCGATTTGGGCGTCTGCTTCCTCGCGCTCAGCAGCAATACGACGGCGCGCTGCTTCCCGCTCGGGCGAGCGCTCAAGGTCGGAGATACGATGATTGATGCCGTCGAGTGCGGCCTCACCGCGCTTGTACACGCCATCGGGAGCGAGCAAGTCGCATATAGGCGGCACGAACCACGGGTGACTGTTACGCCCTCCCACATTACCTGAGAACGCAGCGAGGAATCCCGTATCTCCCTTGTTGTCGCGCACCACGAGCACACCGAGCATCTTTCCCTCGCTCAGTTGCCGTTCCAGCACAGTGTCGGAGGAGATGAGCGCCCGCAGTTGGCGGGCCGCCATACGGCACCACTTGTGTGGCACATAATGAAAGGGCCACGTGAATTGACGGGGCCCTTCCATATTGGTTATATCATTCTCGAAATGATGAATCATCAATTTTGAAGACCTAAGATAGCCTGATATACGGCGCTCACGTCACCGGTGTTCACAACACCGTCGTTGTTGACATCGGCACTGTTGAGAGTGCCTTCCACCACGTTGACAGTGAAGCTCAGAGCGATATCGGAACCATCGGTGGTGCTGACGGTAACGGTAGTGGTACCCACGGCCAGGCCCCTGATTGTTCCATCCTCAACCACGGCGATCGACTCGTCGGCGGTGCTCCATTCGAGCTCAGGATTGGTGGCATCGGCCGGCAGCGGAGTTACATCAAGCTTCAGCGGCCTGTTCATCGGCACTTCGAAAGCGAACGCCAATTCAGTGACCTTCACTTCTTCGGCTACCACGGTCACCTCGCAGCTTGCGCTCAAGGGCTCACCGTCGACAGTAGCCACAGTAGTGGCGGTTATGGTTGCGGTACCCACAGCCAAACCGGTCACGTTACCCTCGGCATCGACGGAAGCGATGTTCTCGTCGCTGCTGCTCCAGGTCACTTCCTGCGAAGCGAGTTCGGGCGACACGGTGGCGATGAGTTGCTCGGCGGTGCCCACCGTGAGTTCCATCTCACTCTTATTGAGGGCGATACTCTCGGCGAAAGGAGCTACGACAGTCACGGCGCACTCGGCGCTGAGATTGCTACCGTCGACAGTAGTAGCGGTGACGGTTGCTGTACCTATCGCTACTGCGGTTATGTTACCTTGCTGGTCGACAGAGACCACGTTCTCGTCGCTGCTGCTCCAAGTCACTTCCTGCGAAGCGAGTTCGGGCGACACGGTGGCGATGAGTTGCTCGGAAGCGCCCACCGGAAGCGTGGTCTCAGTCTTGTTCAGCACGATGCCTTCGGCCAACGGAGCTGTCACGGTGAACACACAGCTTGCGCTGAGGTTGGTTCCGTCGGTGGTAGTAGCGGTGAAGGTGGTTGTGCCGATACCCACGGCTGTGATGTTACCATTATCATCTCTTACAGCCACGTTGTTGTCGGTGTTGGTCCAAGTCACCTGCTGCGAAGCCTCGGCGGGAGTGACAGTAGCGAAGAGTTGAATGATTTCAGAGGTATTACCCAATGCCATCGAACCCTCGGTCATGTTCAACTCGATGCCGGTAGCCAGCGGAACGTTCACAGTAACAGTACACTCGGCACTGAGGTTGGAGCCATCGGTAGTGGTTGCGGTAATGGTTGCCACGCCGGCAGCGTGAGCGGTTACGGTACCGTTCTCATCGACGGTGGCGATATTCTCGTCGCTACTGCTCCAGGTCACTACCTGCGAAGCGCCCTCGGGCGTGACAGTGGCGTGAAGTACATCGGAGCCGTTGATATCAAGCACGAGAGTGCTCTTGTCCAGCGTGATGCCTTGTGCCACAACGGCCGTCGGTTCCACGGTAATGGTTCCGGCGGCGCCTTCCATAGCCACCTGACCGAGCGCGTTCGACGAAGCGAGCACATCGCTCACTGTCACCTCATATTCACCCTGCAGCGATGCATCCGGCGTGAGGTTCATTGTGAACAAGTCGCCGCTGGCTACTGTGGGCAGTTCGGCGGCTGTAGGACTGTAAACCATCACCTTCACGTTGTTGCCCTCAATGGTACCGCTCACTGAGTGGTCGGCTGTTTGACGTGCCGAAGCCAGAGTGATTACAGGACGTCCGTTAACGTTGGTCTCCGGCGTGAATCCCTGTGGCAGAGTGATAGTAAACTGCACAGCCGACACGCTCGAGCCTTCTTTCATCTTGAACAGAACCGGCGCTGTCTGTCCAGCGGTCATGGTCACATTGTCCATAAAGACCTTTCCCTCGTAGGGGTCGTAGAGAAACACCTCGATTTTCGATGCTCTCACCTGTGCTGAAGCAGTGAAGACCACATTGCTTGTGGAATTGTTCTCAGCAGTCCATACACCGCTGGCGATAGAACCGCCACCGGAAGAGACAGAGAGTCGCGACACGGGATAAGTTGAAGAATACTGAGTTATCACCACTCTACTGATAGCGCCCACAGTCGAATTAACTGTCAGAGTGCCACTTGAATAGATACGATAAGCATCGTTGTTGCCCATAATACCTGAAGAGATGGTAATAGTCACCCCTTCTTTCTCTATTGAGAGGTTGGTACCGGCTGATGTGCCACCCGCCTTGTCGACGCCAGCGGTGAAAGTCACCGAAGCAGCCGAAGCCCAAGCGAAGCCCAAGATAGCCATCAGAGCCACCAGCGGGTATTTTAAAAAGTTTCGTCTCATAATTCTGATAATGTTTTATTTAGTTTATGTATTAGCGATATTATTTAGTCACGTTAACCTTGATGGCCTTGTCGGCTACCTTGACGATATACATTCCGCGTCCCGTCATCGGCACCACATTGCGTCCGGCCTTCACGCGCACCGTGCGGTAAGCGCCTGTGGTGCTGGCGATGGTCACAGTCTGTTCGCACGGCGACTCTACAATCACGTTCTCGCCAGCGGCGTAGACAGTGAGCTGACTTGTTACACGGTCGACTGCCGTAACGGCCCCTGCGCCCATAGGCACTGCCACTGCGTTGAGCGTCTTCCGCTCCATCTTCGCAGTCGAGAGAACGATATTGTCGATAAGCATCTCGCCGGCAGGGTTGAACGACGGCGAAGCAGTGAGAGTGAACGTCAGCACAGCGCCCTCGGAGCTCTCAATCACGTCGTTCGACGGCGAGTAAGCCAGGATGCGAGTGTTGCCGTTACGCAGTTGTCCGAACGACACGGTATGGTCGCCGGCACGCGAACTCATTCGCACGTTGCTTGCGGTGACACCGGCAGGCAGATTCAAATCGAACTGCAAAGCGCTGTAAGCGAAGCCGTTGTTGAGTTTGACCACCACATCACGGCTCTCGCCAGCCTTAAGCGAGAACGGCTCCACCTCAATCGACTCGGCAGTGAAAGCACCGGGACGTGCCATGACGTAAGCCGGAGCCTGAGCTGCGTTAGCGTCGAGACCGAGCGAAAGATTCACGATACCAGTAAGATCGGCCACATCCACTACCCCGTCCTCGTTGAGGTCGGCAGCCTTGAAGATGAAGCGTCCCTTCTTCTGGTCGATCATGAACAGCGAAGTCGACACCACGTCGAAGACGTTGATGCTTCCGTCTTTGTTCACGTCGCCGGGAGTATAATCTTCGTCGTCACCCATCGTTTCGATGATATACTGCGCGCCGCCGAGTGCGTCGATTTTACCCTGTCCCCATCGCACGTTAGGCTCGGGCATATGGGTGTCATGTATGGCAGTCTGAGCAATTACGTCCTTGATGTCGTCGACAGTGAGGTCTGGGTTGATTTGTCGCCAAAGCGCGACCACACCAGCTGCGACCGGTGTTGCCATCGACGTTCCGCTCATTTTATCCCAATAGTCGTAACTACCGCTGCCGATGGAAACGCGGTAAGCACCCGAATATGGGTTGGTGTAGCGGTTGATTGAAGAAACGACGGTATGTCCTGGAGCCGACACACACGGGTGATTCACACCGTTGTAGTCGGTACCATAACTCGAGAAATAAGCGATGTCGTTGAGAGCGTACGGGCTGTTGGTTTCGGACCCTGTGCTGCTGCCGTTGCTCGTTGGATAGGTCAGGCGCGAGCACCATGCTCCCACCGAGATGGTCTTGTGGCCTGTTACATCGTCGCAAATCGAGCAGTCGGGGCTACCCGTAGTGAAAGTGTAACCTGAGACGGTCTTCTTTATTAGTTCGGTGTACATGGCATCGGTCCACATCGACACCACGTCGCCCTCGCTGCCGTAGATGAGTACACCCAAGGTATAACTTGTGCCATAGGAGGCATTGCTGAGGTCGGCATCCAAGAAGACATTGTATCGGTTATTCGCCTCATCGACACCGGAATACACCTTAAGGGAACTTTCAGAAGTGTCGAAATATGAAGACATCGCACTCTTGTTCTTGACGAGTTCCACACCATCGGCCGAAGCCTGAACCTTGCCGGTTGAAGTCTTCACATTGCCCGACGAGTCGAGAATCAGGATTTCGACACTCAAAGGATTGCTCGAGCTGTTCCAAATATCGAGTTCACCATAAAGAGAATAACTGTAAGCGTAATATCCGAAATAACTCGTAGGAGCCCAGACAGTTGCGAGTCCAGGGGTAGAGGTGCTCGACGTTGTGAGCGGTTTGATAAGCGATCCGTTGACATCGGCCTCGTTACCGGCAGCCAACAAGATTATGGCATTGTATTCCTGAGCAATGGCGTCATAGACCTGGCACAATGCCGATGTGCCGTCGTGAGGTCCGGTATCGGAACCCAGACTGATGCTGATTACGCAAGGTTTTCCCACGCTCTTGGCATACTCGGCGATATATAGTGCACTCTGGCTGATGGCGGCATCGGTTAGACTACTACCGCAACCACACAGCACCAGATCGACGTTTGGTGCCATACCGCTGTATTTACCGACCTGCGAGCCACCGGCACAGCCCGTGGTATGAGTGCCGTGGGCCTCACCGGTGTCATCGGTGGTGAGTTGGGCGATTTCAGATGCAGTGGTATACTGCCGTCCGCTTAGAGTATTTCCGTTGATGGTCACGGCCGAGCCTGTCGAAGCGGTCGAGTTCGGTTCGTAAACCCGCTTTACACGCAGGTTTCCGTTGTCGTCCTTGAAGGCACGGTGGTTGTACTCGATACCATCGTCGATAAGCCCGACAACCACATCGGTACCATCGAAACCTTCGGGAAGACCATTAGCCAATCCGTCCCACACCAGTTCCGAGCGTGTCACGCTACGTGCCACGTCGGTCTTCAATTCCTTTGGTCTTGCCACCTGAATCTGTCGCACACTGTTGCAGTTAGCCAGATTGCGTACATTCTCCACTGGTATGGTTGCCAAAGCGATTTTATCGCCGAACATGGCGTTTACCACACCTCCGTTTACCACAATGTCGCTTGTGTTACCATTCTCAAGCATCACAAAGCATTGGATGGCTTCTACTCCGCCTAAATTATTCGGCGAAACGCTACGCGCCTTCGGTCCATTGGTCTTTGAAGGGACCGAATTATTCTGCCACTTATCAAGGAAGCGGCTCGACTGCAGCGAGAGTTTGTCGGCCGCGCTTACCGCGCCGGCCACAAATAATGCCGCAGCAAATAAAAGTAACAGTTTTCTCATTGTCTAAAAAGATTTACATAAAGTGGGGCAAAATTAGTAAAAAATAATGATACAAACAAAAAAAATAGAAAAATCGCATTATTTCGCAGGAAAAAGACAAGAAGCTCGCTTTCGCTCGCTGGGGAATCGGCGGCTTTTGCCGCCTGGGACAGTGGTTGGGTGCGCTGCGCGCATGTAAGATGGAAGATGGAGGATGGAAGACGGGCGCTTCGCGCATGTAAGATGTAAGATGGAGGATGGAAGATGTAATACATGCATGGGTGCTTGTTGGGACACTTGTTGTGACTATGTTCGTGACTATGTGGGACAGTGGTTGTGACTATGTTCGTGACTATGTTTGTAGGCTCGGAGTTCTCAGAGTTCTCAGAGTTCTCGGAGGACTCGGAGTTCTCGGAGGACTCGGAGGACTCGGAGGAGGAGTCGGATAGGGGCGGTTTTGTTGTGGGGGTGGTTATGTTTTTGAGGTTAGATGCAAAGGTAATGATGGGGAGCCGGTAAAACTGTATCAAAAACGATTACCCCGAATCGGTCAAGTGCCGATTCGGGGTAACGTGTGAACGGTTAAAAACGACGAACGCCCCGACCGTAGTCGGAGCGCTTCGTGTGGTACCTCCAGGATTCGAACCGGGGACACATGGATTTTCAGTCCATTGCTCTACCACCTGAGCTAAGGCACCAAAATTTTGCGTCAAACGCGGTGCAAAGGTAGTACAATTTTCTAAACTGACAAAATTTTTCGTCACTTTTTTACTAAACAGACATAAAAAAGTCGAAAAACGGGTCGTTTTTTACCGTTTACTGTTGATTGCGAGCACTTCCATAAGCTGTCTGTGACGCTGATTGCCCACTTCGAGAATGATTCCGCACACGAGAATAAGCATTGCCATGACCACCACCGAACATCCAACGAAGAGAGTGGGGAACCTCGGCACCAATCCGGTCTTGAAATACTCGATGAACACCGGAATCATCATCACCGTAGCCACAAGCACGAGCAGCAGAGCGATCCACGAGAAGAACACCAGCGGTTTGTAACCCATAAACAGCGAGAACACGGTGCGCAATACCTTGAACCCGTCGGCGAAGGTGTTGAGCTTGCTGTGGCTCTCGGCTGGTCGGTCGCGGTAATCGATGGGCATGGAGCTGATGGAGTAGTTCTTGTCGAGAGCGTGAATAGTCATTTCGGTCTCAATCTCAAAACCACCCCGCAGAATGGGCATATTCTTGACAAAAAGCCTTCCCATGGCCCGGCATCCGGTCATGATGTCGGTCACGTTGCCTGAGAAAAGCCAGTTGATGATTCCACGCACCACCTTGTTTCCCATGCCGTGGAATGGGCGTTTGTTCTCTCGGGAATAGGTTGTAGACAAGCGGTCGCCAATGACCATGTCGACGCCGTCGTCGAGCACTTGGCGGCACATGGCCGGCAACGGTTCCACGGGATAGGTATCATCGCCGTCGATTGTCACATAGCAATCGGCGTCGATGTCGCGGAACATCGTGCGCAAGACATTGCCTTTTCCCTGGCGCCGCTCACGTCGCACGATGGCACCCGCCTGTTCGGCCCGTGCAGCGGTCTCATCGGTGGAGTTGTTGTCGTAGACGTAGATGTCCACTGTTTCCTTCACACCTTCAAATGCCTTTCGGCAGTCGCCCACCACCTTTGCTATGGTGGTCTGCTCATTGTAGCACGGAATTAGTATCGCAATCCGCTTGTTGTTTTGACTGGTGTCGCCCATCTTTTACAGTATATATGAGATAACAAAAAAATGCGAAAAAAGTAACTGCCATCGACCGCCAGGTGAACCACCGGTGCTGGAACGAGTGTTGCGCCAGCAATGCGTACCACAGCAGCGGCAACGCGGCCACAGCAAGCATCAACAAGTGACGAGACATCGCCCGCCAGCTGCGAGAGAGCGCCCGCAGCACCACCAGCGTCACGGCCAAAACGGCAGCCAAGACGGCCGCGCGCAACGGAGTGACCATAGCCCAGTAATGCTTCAGCAGGTCGACGAGCACAATCCCGGTGGTATCGGCGTCACGCCCCACGGTGCGGTAACGAGCGGTACGCATGGCATCGGAGAGCACATCCTCGCCGGTGATAACGCCAGCCACAACCCACTTCGCGGCCCACGTTCCGGCATATCCCACACCCCAAGCCACCACCAGCAGCAACATCACTCGCCACGGCTTTTCGGGTTTGTAGGCCAGCAGATACAGCACGAGCGGGAAGCCCAGCGTGAGCATAGGGGTAGTAAGCAGGTCGAAGAACGCAGTAAGCGCGCCCGTGGCGGCCAACATCGCGGCGGCCAACGGCAAGCTCCGCCCTACCCTCTTCACCGCGAGCACGGCACACGAGGCCATCAGCATCACGATGAAGCACGTGGAGTACTGCATCGACCACGGCACCACGACAGGCATCAGCACCATTATCAACGACAGCAGCATAGCCAATGCCACCGCCGGCGATACGCGCCGCCAGCACAGGACAGCCAGCGCCAACGTGAGCAGGGCCAGCAGCAAGGCGTTCGCCAAGCGAATGCCGCTATAGTCGGTAACCGTGAGCCACAGGCGCAGCGGCACTTGATATCCGTGCCAGTAGCGTCCGTAGTTCACCTTCGGCGGCGCCACGGAGTCGTTATGGTGTACCCAGTTCCATGTCTGGTCCACCTGGTTCATTATGTCGCCCAGATGCATGGGATTGAGCATCGCGGCTGTAGTGCGGTCGTCGTCGGGCGCCGAGAGCGCGATGTTCACCATCAGGCAGTCGGTGAAATTGTCGAGCCGGAAAAGCATATTGTTGGCAGCGACGGTTTTTTCCTGCCCCTCATCGTGAATAATGTCGATGGAGCGGACCGCGTTGCCCTCAATTGCGCCACGAGGCACCAGGGTTACCGCGTACATGGCGACGGTGAACACCGCCACAGCCATGATGCAAGTCAACAATACCGCCAACCCGCTATTTAGCATATCTTTCGTCGACATAATCCTCGAATGATGCTTAGCGGTGGCAAAGTTACGACATTTTCAGCATTTTTTAATGGAAATACCGCTTTTTTTGGCAACTATTTTGTAAATTTGCAGCGACAACGAAACAACCAACAACCATAACATATACTATGCAGACAGTATTATTCCACAGCACTGTGTTCGGCCCGATCAAGAGCCGTAGGCTGGGCATCTCGCTCGGCATCAATCTCATGCCCAACGACGGCAAACTCTGTTCGTTTGACTGCCTCTACTGCGAGGCTGGATACAACGCCCAGGGCACTGGCACCACCGGCGTACCCACTCGCAAGCAGGTGGCCAACCAGCTCAAGCACCGTCTTGAGGAGATGACCGCGGCAGGCGATAAACTCGACGTGATCACCTTCAGCGGCAACGGCGAGCCCACGCTACACCCCGATTTCGAAGGGATTGTCGACGACGTGATTCGTCTCCGCAACCATTACTACCCCAATGCTAAAGTGAGCGTGCTCTCCAACGCCACCATGGCCCACAAGCCCAAGGTGAAGAAAGCGCTGCTCAAGGTGGACAACAATATTCTGAAACTCGACAGCGCAGTATCGATGACCCTTCGCGCGCTCAACCGCCCCGCCACCGACTCCATCCAGCCCGAGGGCATCATCGCCACGCTGCAGGCCTTCGGCGGCAAGTGCATCGTTCAGACGTTGCTCACCCGTGGAGAGCATG
Source organism: Sodaliphilus sp. (assembly GCA_045112115.1). Lineage (GTDB taxonomy): Bacteria > Bacteroidota > Bacteroidia > Bacteroidales > Muribaculaceae > Sodaliphilus. The sequence goes on from JBGUHM010000007.1 coordinate 32,569, forward strand.
AAGGCCGAATCATCGACAACACGACCGACGCCGAAATCGACGCGCTTATCAACGCGTACTTGCAAATCCGCCCGAAGTTCATCCAACTATACACCGTAGACCGCCCAACGCCCGAAACGTCGATGCTGAAAATCCCGGCCGATGAACTCGATGCCATAGCGCACCGCATTGCCGCAGCCACCGGCATCGAAGTTAAACACTGAAAATAAAGCAACTATGAGAAAAATATTTCTGGCCGCGATGGCGGCAATAAGCGTGTGTGCGGCCGCCGAACCCGCACTTTCCGACGAGCTCGACAAACTCTTCGCCGGACGCTACGGTGCCGATAGTCCCGGTGCCGCCGTGATCATTTCCGTAGGCGACTACATCGTTTACGAGCGCTACTTCGGCTTGGCCGACTTGGGTACGCGTGAACCCATTTCAGCCGACACGCGGTTCAACATCGCCTCGGTGAGCAAGCAGTTCTCGGCAGTGGCCGTTCTTCAGCTGCAGAAGGAAGGAAAAGTCGACATCGACAAACCCGTGAAGACGTATTTCCCGCAGTTTCAGGCGCCGTTCTGGCAACGCGTCACTCTGCGACACATGATGAGCCACTCCAGCGGCGTGCCCGACGCTCGCGACCGCAGCAGCCGACAGGCATGCGTGCTCGCCACCGACAAGGAGAGCATCAAGTATTTAGACACACTCAGCTACCTGAAGTTTGAGCCCGGCACAGCCTACGACTACATCAACCCCACGTTCACCCTGCTGGGCAAGTTGATTGAGAACATCTCGGGCGAGGAATTCGAGGAATACCAGTACAACCACCTGTTCAAGCCCGGCGGCATCACCGACATCGGTTATTTCGTGCCCGACCGATACATCCCGAACATGGCACACGGCTACATTCTGAACGACGGCGAGAGCTCCGGCGAGAGCGACAACGGCAGTTCGCGAGCCAACGAAGTGGCCACCGAGGGAGTGTACCTCGACAGCGAGGGACGGCAGTGGGTTGAATACGACTACGGCGAAGAGACATTCTTCGCCACACGGCCCGACGGCGGCATCTACGCTTCAGCACGAGCCATGATTCAGTGGGAGCGGGCTTTACAGAGCGGACAGCTGCTGCCGCCGGAGTTGCTCGACATGGCGCGTTCGCCCATCACCACCGTGACCGGCAGCCCGTGGTGCACCTACCAGAACCGACCCGACACCTATTACGGACTCGGGTGGTTCATCGACCGTACGCCCGAACGGGAAACGAAGATCTACCACACCGGCGACAACGGCGGCTTCCAGGCCTACCTTGCCACCTACCCCGAGAGCCGCGTCACCGTCGTCACCCTCGAAAACCGCAACGACCACGACCGCTGGTCGACCCAGCTCGAAGTGGAGTTCCTGCTGCGCATGTTCGGCTTGATCCACTAAGAGAATCTTTTCAGCGACTCTCCACACAGCCGAAAGCAGCCCGATCAGCTATCAACCAGCGATAACTGTGGACTGCCTTCAGTTGCGGTTTGTTATGATTTCTGTGTACCCCTCCTGACAGGGACCGTCTTACATTTCTACATAAAAAAAAGCTGTTTCTAACCCTATCGGGCTGAAACAGCTCCAAACTTTCTAAGCTTGTGTTGTCGAATCTAGGGGGCCTAAATTAC
>JBGUHM010000008.1:0-11046 GCA_045112115.1 Sodaliphilus sp.
TGTACAGCGGGTTGTACAACACCATGATGCCGCTGTATCTCAACCCTTCGGACGGCGACAACCAGCGTCTGCTGCAGGCCGTGCAGCGTGGAGTACTGGACGATGACATCGACACCGCGCTCGAGGCTGTAAAGAGCTATCTCTCGGCGCTACCTTATGATTTGAGCAACAAAACTGAGAAAGACTTCGAGACGATATTGAAGATAATGTTCGACTGCTTGGGTATCAGGACGCTGACCGAGGTGAAGAACGCTCGCGGCCGATGCGACGTGGTGCTGAAGAACCGCAAGACGATCTACGTGCTGGAGCTGAAGATCGACGGCAAAGCGACTGTAGACGAGGCTCTCGCCCAGATCAACGAGAAGGACTACCTCATCCCCTACTGGAACGACCGCCGCAGGAAGGTGAAGGTGGGCGTGGTGGTCGACCCCGAGGCCCGCACCATCAAGGAGTGGAAAGTGGAAGAATAATAACTAAACCCCATATAATTATGAAAAAGCTACTTTTTATATTATTCATCACGACGGTGTTAAGTGCCCATGCTTACGACTTCAAAGTCGGTGACCTCGCGTACAACATCAATGCCGACGACAACGCAAAGGTGAGTGTAACCTACACCAGCAGAACCACCTATTCGGACCCGACGCTGAACAACTATTATGGCGTGACCGACGTCAATATCCCCGAGACTGTGAAATACAACGGAAAGACCTACACCGTCACAGGGATAGAAGCCTTCTCATTCCAGTACACCAGCATAAAGTCAGTTAAGATACCCAAGACGCTGAACTACATCGGGATATATGCCTTCAATGGCTGCAACCAACTGACAACACTGTACATCAACGACCTGGCTGCCTGGTGCAATATCACCTTCGACTACGTCCCGACCGACATCTACGCAATGTCGTGCTGCCCGACTTATAACGTTTCAGATCCAGTCATATACGTGAATGGCAAGTTGGTGACTGATGTCGTGCTTCCTTCCTCGGTGACCGAAATCAAACCGTGCACATTCTACAGGTGGAAATCGATGACATCCATCACAATCAATAAGAACCTGAAGAAGATTGGTGCCAATGCGTTCACCTGGTGCAACAACCTCACTGCCGTCAAGATTCCCGACATCGAGACGTGGTGCGGCATTGAGTTTGTCGACAACCCGCTGGCTACCGCCAAACACCTGCACATAGGCGACGAGGAGGTAAAGAACCTGGTGATTCCGGAAAGTGTGACTGAACTATCGGACGGCATATTCAAGAACTGCGAGTCGCTGGAAACGGTGACATTCCACCGCAAGCTCACCAAAATAGGCGTCGTGGCATTCCAGGGCTGCAAGGGGCTCACTTCAGTGACCATCCCGTACAGCGTCATCGGGTTATACAGGCAGACGTTCTACAATTGCTCGAACCTCACCGAAATATATATGGAGAGCTATACTCCCATTGAGTACGGCTATCCGTTCAGCGAAACAAAGACCATTTATGTCCCCCGCCGACATATTAACGATTGGCGCGCCACCGGCTGGAAGAACCACACCATCAAGGCGTGGGACCCGTTCCCGGGCGACCTCAACGAGGACTATGAGACCAACACCGGCGACGTATCGACCCTCTACAGTGCCATCCTCAGCGGCAAGGGCGATTACGACCTCAACGGCGACGGCGTGGTCAACACCGGCGACGTGTCAACACTCTACCAGATAATCCTCAATAACACAAAATAATATACCTATGAAACTCAAAGTATTGTGCATTTTTTTGGCTATGACGGCATTGCTGCCGGCAGGTGCCGAGGAGCAGAAACCGCGCAAGGCGGTGCCACCGGTGGTGCGCGCGAAAGTGGGTCTCACGGCCGAAGCCGGTGACAACTCGGTGAAAATCACACTTAAAGACAAACGACAGAATTTCAGTATGGAAAAATCGATGGTGCAGTACCACGACAGCACCATCAACTCACCGAAGAGCGTCAACATCCATCCAGACGGCACAAAATACTACATCAACTCGCTTGAAGGTTGCAAGACTGTGGTCTACGAGATGAACACCAACCGTCGGCTGGCGGTCATCGACCACACATTCGGTCCGGAGCAGGCCTCGCTGTGGGCCCCGCCGAGCGGCATCTTCAAGTTCACGCACTACCCCGACCGCGATGTCATGCGTTTTCGCGGCAAGCCAGTAGAAAGCACATTTTCTCACGGCGGCCGCTACTTGTGGGTACCATATTACCGTCGCGACTTCGACCTCAACGCACAAGACCCGTCGGCGATTGCCGTGATCGACACTAAGAGCGACAAAATCATCCGCATGTTCGAGACCGGGCCGCTGCCCAAGATGATTGCCTGCTCGGGCGACAGCAAAATAATAGCCGTGACACACTGGGGCAACAACACCGTGGGCCTCATCGACTGCTCAAGCGACAAGCCGGAGCAGTGGAAGTATCTGGTGAACATCCCCACGCCCACAGAGCTGACGCTCAACTTCAGCCTCACGTCCTCGGTCAACCGCGACTCCAACAGCGGTCTGTTGCTACGCGGCACCGTATTCACACCCGACAACCGCTACTTGCTCGTCAGTTCGATGGCTGGCGGCGGCATCAGAGTGATTGATGTGAAAGCCCGCAAATATCTGGGTCACCTAACAGGTAGCCAGAACCCGCGTCACTTGGTCATCAAGAACGACTATCTTTATATTAGTTGCAATGTCCAGGGTACCGTGCAACGCTGCCCGCTGAAAAACATTCTTGAGGCCATCGCCACACTTGACGGAGGCAACTCGGCCAACGTCGACGGCTGGCAGACGTGCAACGTTGGCGGCGGGGCTCGCACACTGAGTTTGTCGCCCAGCGGCAACTATGCGTTTGTGGCCTGCAACTCAGCGAGCAAACTATGCGTGGTCGACACTCGCGAGATGAAGATGATTTGTGAGATTGACGTTGACTCCTATCCCGTAGGGTTGGCACTCTCCAACGACGGCAAAACGGCCATCGTCACGAGCCAGGGCCGCGAGGGCAACGGCGGTAACGCAGTAAACATCTACAGTATCGAATATGCCCAGCCCGAGCCAGTGATCGAGCCGCCCAAGGCTGAGAGCGACAGCATCGATGCCTCGGCACAAGCGACCGGCGGCAGCTCGTTGCCAGGCGGTTTCAACTGGTGGTGGTTTGCCATCGGCGCAGCAGTGATTATCGGCGCCGGAATACTATATATAGGACGAAAAAAGAAATAAAATGAAACACCTACTTTCAAGCATAATACTTGCGTTGCTTGCCGTAATGTCATTCAACGCACGGGCTTACGACGGTGAGGAGCCCGTGCAGCTCGACTGGTATCCGCTATTCACCGACAGTGTGGGCTGGAACATCTACAGCGGCGGATTCATGTTCGGCTGGGTGAACGGTAACGGCAGTGACCTTAACTTCGACATGGGTCACGGCTTTGAACTGGCCTGGCTCAACGTGGTGGGCGCAAAATACAACACCGGCCACGGCCAGCGTATCACCGTAGGTCTGGGTATCGACTGGAGAAACTACAAACTGAAGAACGACCGTCAGTTTGTCGACAACAGCGGCGTCCTCGCCACCGCCCCCTACCCTGCCGATGCCACCAAAATGTCGTCGCGTGTGAAGGTGTTCTCACTCACAGTGCCCGTGTTGTTCCGCCAGCGACTGTTCCACAAAGTGGACCTCTTCGCGGGTCCCGTGGTGAACTTCAACCTCCACGCCAGCGTCGAGAGCGTCTACACTCTCAACGGCGAAAAGATGAAATACAGCAGCAACAGCGTCGGTAAAGTGCCCGTGACGGTCGACATCATGGGCGGCGTGAAATGGAGCTGCATAGGCGCCTACGTCAAGTACAGCCCTTGCCATGTGCTGAAAGAGTCCCGCGGACCAGCCTTCACCCCCCTCTCCGCCGGTATTTGGCTCGGGTTCTAAGCGCCCTAATGCTTTTTTATTTCAGAGAAATGCTCTTATTTTTGGGATAGTTTTGGGACGAGGTAGCGGCCGGTGTAGCTTTGGGGGCAGGCGGCGATATCTTCGGGAGTGCCGCATGCTACGAGGTTGCCTCCGTCGGCGCCGCCTTCGGGTCCGAGGTCGATGACGTGGTCGGCGCATTTGATTACGTCGAGGTTGTGCTCGATGATGATGACGGTGTGGCCGCGGTCGATGAGGCGCGAGAGGGAGTCCATGAGGGTGTTTATATCATGGAAATGCAGTCCTGTGGTGGGTTCGTCGAAAATAAACAACGTGTGTGCACGCTTCTCTTTCGACAGGAAATAGGCCAGTTTCACACGCTGGTTCTCACCACCTGATAGCGTTGATGATGTCTGCCCGAGCTTGATGTATCCCAGTCCCACATCCTGTAGCGGTTTAAGTCGCTCCACGATGCGGTGTTCGTTGTCGGTGTCGGCCTGCGAGAAGAACTCGATGGCCTGATTCACTGTCATGTCGAGCACGTCGTAGATGTTCTTACCTCGGTAGGTCACCTCGAGAGCGTTGTTGCTGAAACGTTTTCCGTGACAAGTCTCGCAAGTAAGGGTCACATCGGCCAGGAACTGCATCTCGATTGTGATTTTTCCCTCACCCTTGCACTCCTCGCATCGTCCTCCGGGCGAATTGAACGAGAAGAATCCTGGTCCGTAGCCCATCTGCTTCGACAGTTGCTGGCTGGCGTATAGATGTCGTATTTCGTCGAAAGCCTTGATATAGGTGGCGGGATTGGAACGCGTCGACTTGCCGATGGAGTCCTGGTCGACAAACTCCACGGCTTTCACCATGCTGATGTCGCCTCGCAGCGACGAATGTATGCCTGGTGCGTCGGCGCTGTCGCCTATCTCGCGGGCCAGCGCCTTGTAAAGAATCTCGTTCACGAGCGTTGACTTTCCGCTGCCGCTCACACCCGTAACCACCGTCATCACACCCAGCGGGAATCGCACGTCGATGTTCTTCAGATTGTTCTGCGCGGCACCTTTCACCTCGATGTAACTGTTCCAACGCCGACGCGTCTTCGGCACCGGAATCTGCAACTGTCCTGTAAGGTATTTCAGGGTATAACTGTTGCTGGCGTTCTTGAGACCTTTCACCGGTCCCTGATAAATCACCGTGCCGCCATGGCGTCCAGCCTCAGGTCCGATGTCGATGAGATAGTCGGCCGTGCGCATTATCTCCTCGTCGTGCTCCACCACCAACACGGTGTTACCCAGCGATTTAAGCTGTTTCAGCACATTAATCAGGCGCGAAGTGTCGCGTGGATGGAGACCTATGCTCGGCTCATCGAGGATATAAATCGACCCTACCAACGAGCTGCCCAGCGATGTTGCCAGATTGATGCGCTGGCTCTCGCCGCCTGATAGCGTGCCACTCAGGCGGTCGAGCGTGAGATAAGGCAACCCCACCTCGATGAGGTAGCTCAGGCGGTTGTTGATTTCGGTGAGCAATCGTCGTGCCACAGTAGCGTCCTCGCCCTCGAGCCGCAAGTCGCGGAACCATGCGTGCAGTTCGTCGATAGGCATATGCACCAGTTCGCCGATGGTCTTGTCGCCCACCCTGACGTAGCTTGCCTCAGGTTTGAGACGGCTGCCGTGGCAGGTTGGGCACTCGGCCTTACCGCGGTATCGCGCGAGCATCACACGGTACTGTATCGAATAACTCTTGCTTTTCACCCACTCGAAGAATCCGTCGATTCCTGTCCAGTCGCTGCCGTTGCCGTGCCACAGCAGGTCGAGTTCGTCCTGGCTGAGCTGGTAATACGGGCGATGGATAGGGAACCCGTGCCGCGCGGCAATATGGATGAAGCGCTGTTTAACCTCGTTCATCACCGGTCCCCGCCAGCACATCACAGCATCGTCATATACGCTGCGGCTTTTATCGGGAATCACCAAGTTCTCGTCAACGCCCACCACATTGCCGAATCCCTCACATGTAGGGCACGCACCCAGCGGGTTGTTGAAGTTGAACATCAGGTCGCTCGGCTCCTGGAAAGTGATTCCGTCGGCCTCGAAACGCGTCGAGAAATCGAGTCGTCGCGGCTCGCCGTCACCGTCATAGACCAACAGGGCGCACTGGCCGTGGCCCTCGTAGAAGGCAGTCTGGAGCGAGTCGCGCAATCGCATCTCGTCCTCTGGGCGTTCGCTTGCGGCCATACGGTCGACAAGCAGACAGGCGTTGTCGGGGGAGATTTCTTTCTCGGCACCAGAAAGCACATCGGCAATCATGACCATTCGGCCTCCGCTCACCAGGCGCGAATATCCTCCCTTTAGCAGTATGTCGAGACGCGTGGCAAAGTCACGCCCGTCATCCATCACTATGGGTGACACCACTGCATAGCGCGTGCCGACGGGCAATTCGGCCACTGCGGCCACCACGTCGTTGGCCGTGTGTTTCTTCACCATCACTCCGCTCACGGGCGAATAGGTCTTGCCCACGCGGGCGAAGAGCAACCGCAGATAGTCGTAGATTTCGGTGCTCGTACCCACGGTAGAACGTGAGTTGCGGTTGTTGACTCGCTGCTCGATGGCGATAGCCGGCGGCAAACCGCGTATGAAGTCGCACTCAGGTTTTGTCATGCGCCCGAGGAACATACGCGCGTAGGACGAGAGACTCTCGACATACCGTCGCTGCCCCTCGGCATAGAGTGTGTCGAACGCCAGCGACGACTTACCCGACCCCGAGAGGCCGGTGACCACCACCAGTTTGTTGCGCGGAATCGTGACGTCAATATTCTTCAGATTGTTGACGCGCGCACCCTTCACTACTATGTCGTTACTCGCCATTGCTATCGTGTCGTTTTTCGGGCCGCAAAGTTACGAAAAATAATTGAAATGGCAAAAAAAGCGCCTACGGCGCTGATAAACGCTCGCTTTCGCTCGCTGATAAACGCGCTTCGCGCTGGGGATAGGGCGCTGCGCGCATGGAAAAAGTAAGGTCAATAAGGACTTTAATGACTTTAAGGAATCTCTGTGGGGGCTTGGAAGACATGTAGCAAAGAGGGCGTGGACTGGAATAACTTGACTTTTGCACACATTTAGAATAGGAAATCTTGTTTTCTTAAAAATAATTAGTATCTTTGCAACCTCAAGACATATTAATTAAGGTATTATTCATTTAAAGACAAACGAAACGATTAAAAACAAAACGTATGAGAACAAGGTTTTTTAGTTCAGCATTGATGCTTTTCATCGTGGTATGTGCGATGGTTGCGAGTTCGGTCGATGCCGATGCGGCCCGCAAGAGAAGCCGTTCCGGCAACTCTGGCTACGAATTGCTCGAAGGAGATATTGCCGACCAGCCAGTAAAAATCTACCTCCAGGTGTCGCGTAGCGGTTCGATTACGGGTGGGAAATATGTCTATGTATCAACCCTGCGCAAATATGGAAACAAGTCGACGTCGTATCTCACATTCAAGTCGGTGACCAACAATAATGACGGTTCCTACTCGATCGATGTGTACAACGCCCAAGGACAATATGTCGAGACATGGGACGTGGAACTGATGTTCGGTCGCTCAATGGGTCTGGTGTCGATTAATCTGTTGGGCACTTGCACCCTTGCAAACGGCAACAGTTATGACATTTGCGCCGCAGGAATGGCGAAATAAACCAAATCGTTTGTTCACAGCGAATTAAATAAAACAAACAATATAACAAATGAAAAAACTATTATTACTCTGCGCGATGATACTCGCATTCTGTATCACAGCGCGGGCCCTGCCGTTTGAACCCACAACCGATCCCAGTTCATCTTCGACAAAATGGTATCACCTCAAGACCGAAGGTCTGTACGTTGGCAGCACCAACATCAGGGCGATAGTTACCCGAACATCATCGAACACAAGCGATCAGCTATGGTGCTTCGTAGGTACCTCCAGCACTGGTTACAAGGTTTACAACAAGAAGTACGGCAAATACATTGGAGACGACGGCTATTTAGTAGAAATAGGCAGTGACGAAGAGTACTCTATCAATTATTACAAGCAGCGTCAAGGCGACACCTTCTACCTGATGCGCTCCTACTACGACGACGGAGCCAACATCTTTTTCTACCTGTATTATGATAGTGAAGACGACGAATTGTTGAGTTTCGCCACTACATCAAGCGTAACGAAAGGCTCATTTGAGGCAATCCTGGAGCCAAATCCCGCCCCCGACACCCCGGGCTGGACCCGCTACGACACCAATGGCATAGGTTATAAGGTGATTGGCGGCGGCACAAGTTCGATCAGCGACCAGTCGACCGACAAGCTTTGCGACAACAACACCGTTACAAAATACTGCGGCACCGCGGCCGAATGCTGGGTCATAATCGAGGCCAGTAGCAATGTCTCAGTTCGCCAGTACTCGATTGTCACAGCCGACGATTCGCGCAAATATGCCGAACGCGCGCCTCGCAGCTGGAAACTGCAGGGATCCCGCGACAACTACACATGGTATGACATCGACGAGCATAACGACTCGCCGCTGATGCCATTCGCCGACCAGACCGAAGTGGTGTTCTATCTCAACCACGGCACAGCCTATCGTTACTTCAAGTTTACCTGCACCGCCGGTGCCACACCCAGCACCGTGCAGATAAGCGAGATATGGATTAACGAGCAGGCCCACAACTGGAGCGAAAGCACGAATACCCTCCCCACCTGCGGTGTGCACGGAACAAAGACGTACACCTGCAGCGACTGCAAAGCCAATAAAGAAGAGATTATCGCTCCTACTGAAGAGCACAATTATGAGAACGGGAAATGCACGGTGTGCAACAAGTTGGAGAATGAGTCCATCCTACTTGCCAACGGACAAGTCAACCCATATACAGTCAAGCATCTTTTCGCTTACCAATCCAATGGTATTTGGCCCTCGGCACCCGAAGGCTGGAACACCGTGGACTTCGACGACAGCGGATGGGAGGAGATGGCGATGCCCACGGCAAATGTAGGTCACTCCAACGGCCCGTTCAATTCACTGTGTTACAACTCCTATTGGTACGGCGAATATAACTGCCACTGGTTCCGCCGTCCGTTCTACGTAAGTAATATCGGCAGAAACTCCACCTTCAAATTTCGTTGTATCCACGACGACAACATGAAAGTCTATGTCAATGGAGTTGAGGTAATCAACGCCCCAGGGTGGACCGCCACGCCCTCCAATGCCAAATGGAGTAACACCTACGAAGAATTTGACATCCCTGCATCGGCCTTCAAAAAAGGTAAGAATGTTCTGGCGGTGTACATCCAGCAGAACTACGGAGGAACATATTTCGACTGTGAACTCGCGGCAACCGGCTTGTCGGCTCAGAAGATTGTGGGCGATGTGAACGGTGACGGCGTGGTCAACACGGGCGATGTATCGGCCCTCTACGCCGTGATAATAAATGGCCAGAACGACCCAGACTGCGACCTCAATGACGATGGCATGGTCAACACCGGTGACATCTCGGCTCTGTACAGCATCATCCTCAACGGTGGCGGCAATATCATAGAATATACCGTTAACGGCGTGAAATTCAAAATGGTAGACGTAGCAGGCGGAACATTCAACATGGGCGCCGACGAAAGCGATACCAATGCGTGGCCTTATGAGCGCCCCGTCCATCAAGTGACCCTGTCGTCGTTTGCCATTGGCATGACCGAGGTGACCCAAGAGCTGTGGGAGGCCGTTATGAGCAGCAACCCCAGCAACTTCACCGATCCCAAACAACCCGTGGAAAGAGTCAGTTGGAACGACTGCCAAGCATTCATCGCACGTCTGAGCGCAATCATCGGAAAGCAGTTCCGTCTTCCCACCGAGGCAGAATGGGAGTATGCGGCCCGCGGAGGTAACAAGAGCAAGGGCTATCTCTACAGCGGCAGCAACAATGTGAACGATGTGGCATGGTACAGCGACAACTGTTACGGACTCCCCCAGGCCGTGGCAACGAAGGCGGCCAACGAACTCGGCCTCTACGACATGAGCGGCAACGTAGAAGAGTGGTGCAACGACTGGTATTTCGAATATGAAGACAATCCCGTTACCAATCCCACCGGACCGTCGGACGGTCTCAGAAAAGTAACGCGTGGCGGTAGTTGCAGCGACATGAACATCGTATGCCGCAACACATTCCGCAGGGAATATCAGCCCACCTCAATCATCTACAGTTGCGGTTTCCGCCTGGCAATGTAATTTCGGTTATGCTGTCGTGTCAATAACCGCAGGATATTGTTGACACTAATAACCAATTAGCTTTATATATGTGGCAATGGACTCGATATCATTCGGGCTCATTGCCAAATGTTTTTTAACCCAAATCGGTCATTCACTGTTGGGGACCCAATGGCAAAGAGATATGAGAAAGCATAGATTGAGGCCTGAAAACTTACATTAGGTGGACATTCACGCAACAAAAGCCCGAAAAACATGCGCCAGTAGAGCAAAAATCACTACCTTTGCATTCAGTTGTAACGATAAAACGGCATTTATGGTTCATAGGCCCACCACAAATGAGATTTTCTCGAAGCCCAGTATTCCAAGCCTGTGCTTAATAAAGGATGTGGTGAAGAATCCCAACATCGTTATAGGTGATTTCGCAGTTGTAAATGATGTAAAACTTGACCCAAATGAAAACAGAGATTGATCCTAAGACCACCGAGCGGGCACAATCATTTGAGATATGGAAGAATGCTCCCATGCCCAAGGTCACGTTAGTAAAGACTTTCGATGTGGGGCGTGTTGTGAGACTGAGCCAACGAAAAGGTTTGAAACTGAACATGCTCATGTGTTGGTGCATCGCTCGAGCAGCGAAAGATATCAAGGAGTTCTATATGCTGCCCATGGGGGAACGCTACTTGAAGTATGACCGATTGGCTGTGAACCTGGTTGTGCCTGTCAAGAATGGCGGTGTCACACTCTGCGACATCCCGTTCTCGGACGACCTCAAGCAGTTCAATGATGATTATCTGCGTCTGACTCAGAAGGTCCATGAAACAGGAGAGCCTCACAATTTGAGCGACGATTACATGGTTATCAGCACATCGGCTTTGCCTGACTGTGAGATTGACACTGTGGTGAGCATCTATGCTGAGGT
>JBGUHM010000009.1:0-37617 GCA_045112115.1 Sodaliphilus sp.
ATTTTCATGACCAGCTGCAACACCACTAAGGACATCCCTTACATGGTGGACGCCGAGCAAATCCCGCAGGACGTGCTCAAGGCGGCAGCTACCGCGGCCGACCCCGTGGTGATGCCTGGCGACATGCTCCAGATCAACGTAACCACGACTCAGAACATCGAGGCCGTGCGCCCGTTCAACAAAATCGATGTGGTGAACTCCATCTCGTCGAAAAACAACAACACCTCTGGCGGCGAGAACGCCATGTATTATTATCTGGTGGACAACAAGGGCGACATCGACTTCCCCATGCTGGGTAAAATCCACGTTGGCGGCAAGACACAGAGCGCCGTGCAGGAGGAAATAGCCAATATGATCCATCCGAAATACATCACCGAGAAGCCCAATGTGGAACTGCGCTTCCAGAACTTCCATGTATATGTTCTGGGTGAGGTGAAAACACCGGGAATGATTCAAGCGCCCAACGGCCGTCTCAACCTGCTCGAGGCTCTGGCAATGTCGGGCGACCTGACCATTCAGGGACGTCGCGACAACGTGATGATTGTGCGCACCAACGCCGACGGCAGCCGCTCGGTGCAGCGTGTGAACATGGGAGACAAGAACCTTATTGTCTCGCCGAGTTTCAACCTTCAGCAGAACGACATCATCTACGTTGAGCCGAACGCATCGCGTGCACGCGCGTCGTGGCAAGTGCCGCCCGCGCTGACCCTCGGTCTATCGTCGGTGGGTACGGTGATTTCCATCGCCACCCTCATCGTCACGTTGACGAAATAACGACACAGAATATATATTAATGTGTTTTAATGAGAATAAAACACATATAACCCCTGGCCGCAGCCAGGGGTTATTTATTTGATTGTTCGCTGTTCGTCAGAACGTGAAATGCAGCTGGATGCGCACACCGCTGCGGTTCACGCCTGGTGTGTCGCGGTAGGTGAGGCGCCAGATGTAGTCCACACGCAGGAAGGTGAAGATATTGTCGAGCCCCACACCTATTTCCATATATGGCTTGTTGCCCATGGGCATGCATATCGCGCCCTCGGGGAAGGCATACAGCTCGGGGTTGTACTCCGGGTTGTTTTTTTTGCGCAGACTGCCGTAGAGGCCGCGGAACGAAAATACTTCCCTGAGCTTCAGGTATTTAATGAGCGGGATGCGGTTCAGGATGGTGCCGTTGGCCCAATAGGTGAGGTCCCACGACAGATATTGGTCGTTGATGAACTCCATGGCGCTCATGAGCGAATAGCTCTCGGGCTGGATGGTGTAGGAGAGGTTGGCGTTTGGCAGCATGAGGTCGGGGAATGCCGATTGCGACCACACCTTGCCCGCTTTAAGCAGGATGTCGGTATAACCGAAGGCGCTGAACCAGAATCGTTTCTGTATACCCAACTCGGTCTTGTTCACCTCGAACGTGCTACCAAGGAACCCCTTCGGCACGTAGGTGTGGGTGAGGGTGATGATGGGTGCGTCGAGGTTGATGGGGATGCGGTAGGAGCGGGTCTGATAGAATTTCTCTCCGGGCGCGAAGCGTATCGAGGCGGTGAATCCGGCCTCGGTGTACCGCTTGTGTGCCACACCGTTGCCATCGGTGAAGCCGATGTATTTGCTGGCCTCGTGGATGTCGTGGGTAAATCCGAGGGCGAACGACCATCCGCTCTTGGTCTCCAACCGGTATTCAAGTTCGCTGCGTCGCAGATAGGTCATCTTGTTGTCGGCCTGCCGCTTGAGCGTGAGGAACACGTTGTCGGGGTTGGTATAGAGGTAGTGCTGCCCGAGTTTGTCGACATCGTAGCGGTGCATGGCGCGTATCGAGTGGATGGGGAACTCGTTGTTGTGGTATTTCTTCTTGTTGAAGGAATATTCGAGTTGGCCCATATACTTGAACTTCTTGTCCCTGAAACCGTAAGCCACATAGAACTGCGAGAACAGGTTTGGGTTGAGATTGGCTGTGGTCATGCCGCCCACGCGCATGCGGAATCCTTCGAGTTTGTTGCCGCTGAGCGTGGTGTTCATGGGTCCGAAGTCGAATTTGCTTTTCTTCGGGTCGGTCTTGATGTAGCCCGTGACCAGACTGACGATGATTTTCTCGCCCCAATAGAACAGTTTCGACTGCCGCAGGCGAGCCAGCATTCGTCGCATGGTGGTTTCGTCGTTTTTCAGTCCGGCTGGGCGGTTGTCGCTCCAGTATTCCTCGGGCATGTACATAGCGTCGTTCTGCACGTGCACTTCACCGCTGCGGTCGAACAACGCCAGATATTCGCGTGCTGGCTCGGCGAACGAGTGGTCTTTGTAAATCGTCTGTCGTCGGGCGTAGAAGCCTTGTGTGCCGCGAATAATACGGAACTCCACGGTCATGTCGTCGCGCGTCTTCAGCCGCGTGCCGTCGACGGCTCGCCCGTAGTCCTGCTCGATGTAGACGTGCTCCACATAGTTGAGGTTGATCGACCGCGGCACACCCAATTTCACCTTGCGGATAAACAGCGTGGAGTCGCCGTCGGCGACATAGACATGCCCCAGAAAGCCGAACGACTGCACGTTGTAGGGTAGGAACGTGAGGTCGATGCATCGCACACCGTCCACGTCGAGCGTGTCGAGATAGTAGCGGTAGAAGTTGGTGCCGATGTGCGACAGCGGGCTCACGAAGCGGTTCTGCATGAAAGTGACGTCATTGCCGTAGATGTCGATTTCGCGGAACACGTCGTCGAGGAAACGTTTGATGCTCTCCTTGTCCAGACTCTCGTCGAGGCCCGCGTGTTTCATGCCCGTGACCATCTCGCGGTGGCCCGAGGGCGAACGCCGGAAGAACTCCCACGAGACCTTTTCCTGAGTCGACAGCGGCAGGATGCGCTTGCCGGTGATCTCGCTGGTGTCCATATACTCGAAGAGGAAGTCAAACTTCTTGAGCAGCTTGTTCTTGTTCTCAACTTCGTTCTTGAAGTCGTTGAACCCGAACGACATCTTCTCGTATTTCTGGAAGCTGTAAAAGTCCTGGTCTTTGGGGTTGTGTTTGTCGCGCGCGGCTATCAGCCGCTCGGCAAACGCCACTGCCGGATTGCCCTTCTTGACGTATTTCTCCTTGCCGGGGCGCACGAGCACCTCGCTCAGCGTCACTGTCGAGGGTGCCAGGCGTATCTCGATGGTGTTGTGTGTGCCCTGTTTGATGGGCACCACCTTCTTGTGATAGCCTACGGCGCTGGCCGAGAGCGCGGTGAACGGCTTATCGGTGGAGATGGTGAAAGTGCCGTTCTCGCTGGTGATCACGCCCAGGTCGCTGCCCACCATATGTATCGAGATAAACGGCATCAGCTCGCCGGTTAGCGAGTCGGTGACGAGTCCTGTGACGGTGGTTAGCGCTCGCGCGGGGCTTGTGCTCGCTGCTATGATGAGCACTGCCGTGACAAGAATCAGTCGGAAATATGTGCGGAGTAGTTTTTTCACTTTACTTTAGACTACTTTCGGGAAAAATAGTTAAATTTGCGGCTGCAAAAGTAGTTATTATTTTGCTTTTGGAGTGATATAAAAGTATTTAAAGTTGTCCTTATTCACCTTTTTTGTTCTATGGCACTTGAAATTGAGCGGAAATTCCTGGTTATAAACGGCCAGTTCAAGGCGATGTGTACCAGTGAAATTGAAATCGAGCAGGGGTATCTATCGCTCGAAAAGGAGCGTACGATAAGGATTCGACTCAAGCGCACTGAGGACGGCGAGCATGCCGTAATCACCGTCAAGGGCGAGAACCGTGGCGCGGTGCGCAACGAGTGGGAATACGACATCCCGGTGGATGACGCACGCGGGATGATGGCGCTCTGCGTGGGCAACATCATCAGCAAGACTCGCCACATCGTGCCATACCGCGGTTTCACTTGGGAGGTCGACGTGTTTCACGGCGCTCACGACGGACTCGTCCTCGCTGAGGTCGAACTCCCCTCGGCCGATGCCTCGCCCGAGCTACCCCCGTTTCTCGGCCGCGAAGTCACCGACGACTCCCGCTACTACAACTCATCGCTAGCGCAGCGCGCATGTAAGATGTAATATGTAGGATGTAGGATGTAATATATGGGACATGGGTGGTCAGAATCGTCGAAGACGATGATATCTCTTTAGCCCCAGACTGGCGAGTGGTAACGAGACTGTCTGGGGTAGCAGAGCGGTTGTTGTCAACGTCGAAAGACGTTGCATTTCAATGGGCTGCTGCGGAAGAAATGTAACGTCTTCGACGTTATTCCTTTTGTGATCTTTTCCCCCAGATAGCATCGCTTCGCTTGCAATCTGGGGCTAACGAAGTAGCAAAGTCTTCGACTTTTTGCATTTGTCATTGTAAGGGGATCAAATGAAAAATGAATAGTATTCAATGTGGGACAGTCGGCAGCTCCACCTAACACGCAAAAGGCCCGGCATTGATTGCCAGGCCTTTGTTTGGTTGAAGTTAAAGTTATGCTTCAGCTACGGTTTTGAGGATTTCGACGGTGAAGTCCCAGAACTTCTGTACTGCGGGGATGTGTACGCGCTCCTTCGGCGAGTGTACATCCTTCAGTGTCGGGCCGTAGGAAATCATCTCCATGTGCGGAGCAACCTTGAGGAACAGACCGCACTCGAGACCGGCGTGGATTGCTTCGATCACGGGCTTCACGCCGTAGAGCTTCTCCCACTGGTCGACGGCAATCTTCAGCAGAGCGCTGTCGGGGTTGGGCGTCCATCCCTGGTATCCGTCGGTGTGACGTACCTCGTCGGCGCCGGCCATCTTGAAGATGGCGCCCACGCGGTGAGCCACGTCAAACTTGCGGCTGTCGACGTCGCTGCGCTGCGAGGTGACAATCTCGATGCGCTTTCCGTCGTGAATCTTAATGCTGGCGAGGTTGGTCGACGACTCGACGAGTCCGGGAACGGCCATGCTCATCGACTGCACACCGTGAGGCACGGCGTAGCCGGCGCGTACGACGTTCATCGCTACCTTCTTCTCGATCACCTCGGCGGGAGTGTCGACGCTCTCGCAGTCGAATTGCATGTCTTTCTCAACGTGCTTGTACTCGTTGCGGATGTCGGCAGCGAAGGTGTTGAAGATAACGGCAAATTTCTCCTTGTCGGCTTCTTTCACACCGATGACGGCTTCGGCGGTGTGGGCCAGTGCGTTGCGCAGGTTGCCGGCGTTGATGTCGGCCAAAGCGATGTCGAGTTCGTTGTCGAGACGCATAATCAGTCGGGTGATGAATCGTGTGGCGTTGCCGCGCTCGGCGTTGATGTCGGTGCCGGAGTGTCCGCCGAGCAGTTTCGAAATCTTCACATGGAAGAACACGTAGCCAGCGGGGACTTTCTCATAGTTGAAGTTGAACGAAGCCAGGGTGTCGACGCCGCCCGAGCATCCGATGGTGATCACACCGTCGTCCTCGCTGTCCATGTTGAGCAGGTAGTCGCCGGTGAGCATGCCTTCGCCCACGTTGCTGGCGCCAGTGAGACCGGTTTCCTCATCTACGGTCAGGAAGGCCTCGAGCGGACCAACCTTCAGGTCGGGATCGATCATACAAGCCAGAGCGCCTGCCATACCCATACCGTCGTCGGCACCCAGAGTGGTACCGTCGGCACGCAGCCATTCACCTTCGACGATGGTCTTGATGGGGTCGGTGTCGAAGTTATGGTTGCTGCCGGCAGCCTTCTCGGCCACCATGTCCATGTGAGCCTGTAGCACCACGCCTTTTGCGTTCTCAAAGCCGGGAGCGGCGTCTCGCCACATAGCCACGTTGCCGATGGCGTCGACTTTGTGCTTCAGGTTATGCTTCTTAGCGAAATTCACAAGATATTCACGGATTTTTTCCTCTTTTTTCGAGGGACGGGGTACTTGGTTGATCTCATCGAAGATCTGCCAAACGAGAGCTGGTTTTAAATCTTTAATCGTCATAATGGTTTTATTTTAATAGTATTAAAACAGTGATTTATGCCTAATTGGTGTTGAAAAATTGTTAAATCTTCGCGTTTTCGGTCGCTAAATTACAAAAAAGTTTTGAAATAGATACTCTAATTGCCAAAACATTTTTAAATTTGCACACATTTTAAACGCAAATGATGGCTGTTTTATTATTGACGGTAGGCTTAATTGCCATTGCGGTGGTGCTTTTGGGCGTGAAAATCTTCTTCGTGAAAGGAGGTCGATTCCCCAACACACACATCCATGCCAACCCCGAGATGAAGAAACGCGGCATCACTTGCGCCAGAGATGACGAATTTTATAAACAAACCAAATAATCGATTTATTTTTTAGAAATTTTGACATGAACTGTTGCAAGAATTGGGCGATTGCAGCCCTCGCATGCATTACTATGGCGGGCCTGGTGGCCTGCTCAGGCAACGACAACAAGTCCGGCAGCGCACCGAAGGCCGCTCCGGCAGTAGCCGGCCAAGGAATGAATATCCGTTACATCGATGAGGACAGCGTACTCGAGAAGTACAATCTGGCAAAAGATTTCCAGGAGTCGATGCTCCGCCGCCAGAACGAGCTTGACCAGGCCACTAAGAAGAAAAGCGACCAAATCAACAACTTCGGCTCGACAATGGAGCAGAAGTACAAGAACAACCAATATATGAGCCAGGATGCATTCTCGGCCGACCAGGCACATCTGCAGCAGATGCAGGCCAGCGCACAGAACGAGCTCGGACAGCTCCAGCAGAGCATCCAGAACGAGTTCCAGCAGAACTCGAAGGAACTTCAGGACTCAATCACCAACTTCCTGAACGAGTATGCCAAGGCCCAAGGTTACGACATGATTCTGCGCAAGAGCGCAACGCTCTACATCGACCAGAAGTATGACATCACCGACGATGTGGTCAATGAGCTCAACAAACGCTACACCAAGGTTGCGAAGAAGAAATAACACTGACTTACATATCTGAGAATTAAGCGAATTAAGCTAATCAGCATTAGTGTAATTCGCTTAATTTTCGCTAAAAGAACACATTTATATATAATGGGACTTATCGACGACAAGAAACGCACCATCTCGGAATTGGAGGATGAGAGGGCTGTGCTCGTTGGACTGATTACACCCACTCAGGACGAGAACCGCTCGCGCGAATACCTCGACGAGCTGGCGTTCCTGGCCACCACCGCCGGCGCCACCACCGTGAAGACGTTCACCCAGCGATGCAACGAGCCCAACCGCACCACCTTCGTGGGAAAGGGCAAGCTCGAGGAAATCGCGGCTTATGTTGCCGACAACGAGGTGAACCTGGTGATTTTCGACGACGACCTGTCGCCGAAGCAGGTGAGCAACATCGAGCGCGAGGTGAAAGTGAAGGTGCTCGACCGCACAAGCCTGATTCTCGACATCTTCGCCAAGCGCGCCCAGACCGCCAACGCCAAGATGCAGGTGGAGCTGGCGCAGTACCAGTACCTGCTGCCCAGGCTCACGGGTATGTGGACCCACCTCGAGCGTCAGCGAGGCGGTATCGGTATGCGCGGCCCTGGCGAGGCCCAGATCGAGACCGACCGACGGATTGTCAAGCAGAAGATATCGCTGCTCAAGCAGAAACTCGCGCAGTGGGACAAGCAGAAAACCATACAGCGGAAGAACCGCGGAAAGCTCACGCGCATCGCGCTCGTGGGCTACACCAATGTGGGCAAGTCCACACTGATGAACCTGCTGAGCAAGAGCGAGGTGTTTGCCGAAAACAAACTCTTCGCCACGCTCGACACCACAGTGCGCAAGGTGGTGATTGAGAACCTGCCGTTCCTGCTGACCGACACCGTTGGCTTCATCCGCAAGCTGCCCACCCACCTGGTGGAGTCGTTCAAAACCACGCTCGACGAGGTGCGCGACAGCGATATCCTGGTCCATGTGGTCGACATCTCGCATCCGCAGTTCGAAGAGCAGGTCGAGGTGGTGAATCAGACCCTTCAGGAGGTGTGCGACGCCGGAAACAAGGAGATGATTATGGTGTTCAACAAAATCGACCGTTTCTCCTACGTGCCCAAGGACGATGACGACCTCACGCCGCGCGAGCGCAAAAACATCCCGCTCGAGGAACTGCGTGAGAGTTGGATGTCGCGCATGAGCGGCAACTGCGTGTTTATCTCGGCAAAGCAGAGGGTCAACATCGAGGAACTCAAGCAGATGCTCTACGAGAAAGCCAAACTCATCCACAGCCAGCGTTTCCCCTATAACGACTACCTCTACCAGACCTACGACGATCTAGGATAGAATGACATTTGCCATTAAAGACGGTGAAATACAATAAATAAAAAAGCCCGGCAACCAAGCCGGGCTTTTTATGTATTGATGAAGTATGATTACTTCAGAATCTTCGTTGCCTGACGGCTGCCGTCGTCGTAGACTTTCACAACGATGTTCAGGCCGTCGAACGGAGTAGCGCTCTCGATACCCTGTGCGTTGTAGTACTTAACACCGGTCACGTTCTTGGCGGTCGACACATTGTCGATGCCGGTCACAGTAGCCTTGATGCGTAAGGTGTGTTTGCTGACGTGGTTGCCGCCTGCACATTGGTAGATGTGTGCAGTGACATCGCCCACGGGAACAACCTCAAACCATTCGCCACAGATACCGCCAGCACTGACGGAGCCTGCGGGTACGGTTGCCGGGCTGGTGCAGATGTAGTTGTATCCATCGTCGGTGAGTTGGATAATCGAGAACTCATCGGCGTAGGTGCCTGCAGCAGGGCCAGTGGGAACAAGAAGGAAGTCGAAGCCGCCAAGGGAGAACGCTGTCACACCGTGCATGTTGGTACGGCCGGTGACTTTGTTGCCTGTTTCATCATTGATGCTGACGGTGTTGACCGTCTTGCCAGCGAGAGTATAGTCGTCAAGAAACTCATAGATGTTGGGGTTGTCACCACGAACATAATTCAGAATCCTGAGGTTTCCATCAGCATCGAAGAATGCGTCGGCAAGGCTCTGGTTGGCATTGGATTTCAGCGCGGGAGCACCGTCGGCAACGTTGTGAACCATGATGTCTTCGACAAGGGGCTCGCCACCTACGAAGTATACGTCGAGAATGCCGGAAGCGCCGTTGTCGATGAAGAACATGCCGCCACCCTCTTCGGGATCGAGCACGTTGCCATAGGCTTTGCTAAGGAAGTCGCTGCGGGTGTTGGCAAACGATGAGGGAATGTTGAATTCCACGTCAACAGGTGCGCCGCCGTCGGCCGGGAAAATTCGTAACTCGGCTTTCACAGCAAGCACTTGATCACCATCCATGATATTGGTGAAAGGCATGGGGAAATTCGATGACATGTTTACAATCACGTTGCCGGCATCGTCGCGGGTGATACCGGCGTGGGTGCTGGTGGCCATGTCCGACTGAGCAACAGCGCCGTTCTCATCAACAACAACCAGCGATTGAGTGACCTTGTTCTGAATGTAGCACTTGCCATTGGCAAATGTGGCCTGGCGACCGTCGCTTAGTGCAGGAATGCCTTCGCTCACCGTCCAGTTGGTGGTAAGCGACTCGAACTCAGCTTTGGGAGCATCTTGTGCGCTCATCACCATGGGAGCGGCTACAAGCGCGAGAAGTAATAATTTCTTCATAAGCGTAAAGTTTTTTAGTTTTAAAAAAATAATAAATGGCAATGTTAAACCACCACAAAGGTAATTGTTTTAATCAAAACCACAAAATTTTATTAAAAAAAATTGTAAAAATCATAAAAAAACCACTTTTTTAGATTGTTTCTTGTCGGTGGCCGACTCTTTGGCTACAAGATTATTTCGCTTGCGTTTGCCTAATTGCGAAAATTAATGTAATTTTGTCGCGAGTTTGAAAAAATGACAACGACAAATGGATAAACGAGGTAAACTGTATTTCCGCTATGGCACAATGGGTTCGGCAAAAACCGCCCTGTTGCTTACTCAGGCTTACAATTTCGAAGAACGTGGCCTTAAGTACTTGTGTATGAAACCTATTATCGACAATCGCGAGAAGGACAACGTGATTCGCTCGCGCATTGGCATCGAGCGCGAATGTACCTGGATTTATCCGTCGACCAACCTCTACGACTATCTGAGCGACCTCTACGACTCGACGCTGGCGGTAAAGGATTGGATTCTCGTCGACGAGGCGCAGTTCCTCACCACTGAGCAAATCGACCAACTCGCGCGCGTGGTCGACGACTTCGGCACCAACATCGTGTGCTACGGACTGCGCACCGACTTCCAGTCGCATCTGTTTGAGGGCTCGAAGCGACTTTTCGAACTCGCCGATACCATCGAAGAAATCAAGTCGACCTGCGCCTGTGGTCGCAAGACCAGCATCAACGTGCGTATCGACTCCCAAGGCAACATCATCACCGACGGTAACCAGGTAGAGATTGGAGGCGATGACCGTTACATAGCCATGTGCCGCTCGTGTTGGCGAAACCGCCGCATCGAGAGCGCCCAGCGCAACACGCTCCAGTTCCGCAGCGAGTGAGCGCCGCCTTTGGCCCCAAAGATTTAGAAATTCACTGAGCCCCGGAGTGCAGACGAACCGATGCACTCCGGGGCATTTCATGCCCGCACATAACCCGCCCAACACCCTCCCGTCCAACGCCCCTCGGCGCTGTCGCCGACCCCCCCCGCCACTGGTCGAAAAGCGAAAATGAAGAAAAAAGAACCGTCCCTTTTTCTTCACTTTTTCTCGTCGGAAACGGCTGATTTCAGGCCTGTTGTCTCTGCTGGAGTCTTTAAATTGCTTTCAGCAGACTGGTCGAAAGGCGAAAATGAAGAAAAAAGAACCGTCCCTTTTTCTTCACTTTTTTTCGTCAGAAATGGCTGATGCGCTGATGCTGGAATGAGCGCGGCTGTAGTGGGGGAGTGGCGGTGGTGAAAATGTTTAATCCCGTTGCAACTATAAGCTGCAACGGGATTAACTGAAGATATAAGGAAAGTTAGTTTGCGTTATTTGCGGCGGTCGGTCGACTGCGGTATGTTGTTTTTTACGCTGTCCTCGTAGTTGAGAATCGAGGGGCTCTGCGTGTTGTCTACCGGCTGTTCGATGAACTTAGTCGCCTCATTTTCGGCTTTGCGCGAGTCGCTGGTGTTGTTGGTCATCTTGAACATCGTGATCATCAGAAAGACACCCACAAACATGGCTGCCATATAAATGAATGGCCGGGCCTTAATCCAGAGACTGGTGGGCTTTTCTGTGTCGGTGATGGTGATCTCGGGCAGCGAGTCGAGCATCTTCTGGTTGAACTCTTCGAAGTAGTTCTCCGGTACTTTGAACCCGGAATCCTTACCAAGTTTGTCTAATATGTCGTGCTGTTTTGTTTTCATTTCGCTTGTTTGACTTGATAAAAGAATAAAGGTTTAATCGTTGGCCTCAAAAAAATTCTCGATTTTTTTAATAGCGTGATGATACGATGCTTTGAGTGCGCCCACGCTTGTGCCGAGCACTTCGCTCATGTCCTCATATTTCATCTCGTCGTAGTAGCGCATGTTGAACACAAGTCGTTGTTTCTCAGGCAGGTTTGCGATGGCTTTCTGCAGTTTGAGCTGTGCCTCGTCGCCGTCGAAATACTGGTCGGCTTCAAGGTTGGCGGCCAGGAACGTGTCGTCGGCGTCGAGCGAGATGCCGGCCTGTTGCTTCTTCTTGTTGATGAAGGTTATCGACTCGTTGATGGCGATTTTGTATAGCCAAGTTGAGAGGCGCGCGTCGCCGCGGAAGTTGTCGACGTTCGACCACGCCTTCAGGAACGTGTTCTGAAGGATGTCGTTGGCGTCGTCGTGGTCGTAGACCATGCGGCGTATCTGCCAGTAAAGCTGTTGCGAGTAGTGGTTGATGACCTCACCGAAAGCCGCGCGGCACGTCTCCTGCTTGTGCAGCCGTTCGATCACATCCTGCTCGTCGTAAGTTCGTTTTGTCATTGAATCGTCGAGGGTGGTTAGTCGTTACGATTATTTCACTTGCGCTGAGAACACCGTGCCCGAGATGGTCACCTTGTCCTTGTCGTTGACCACATACGATCCGCTGATGGCTTGTCCCTGCTTGCTGATTACCAAATCCAGATTGCTGATTTTGTTGATTTTAAGCAGGTTGCCTTCGCTGGCGGTGATATCGGTGGTGACAGCCGAGGTGACGTGGTAGCCGTCGGCGGTGACGGTGAAGTCGAGGCCTTTGACCTTGATGTCGTCGGTGTTGCCGCTGTCGCTCAGATGGAAGTTGGCGATGTTCAGCGCGCATGTTTTGTCATCGAAGTTGGGCACAAACTGATAGAAGATATCGCTGGCCTCGTATGGCTGCTTGCTGTTGTCAACCGGAGCGACAATCGACTTCGTGTAGATGTAGTCAGGAACGGTCACAAACACCTTGTATTCGTCGTTGACCGTGAAGGTGAACCTCAGCGAGCCGTAGTCACCGTCGATAAGTCCCTCGAAGTTGGTGATCGAGAACTGTCCGGCGCTGATTTTCGAGGTGGGAGCCATCGAGAGCTCGTAGCAGCGCGTCACGGTGTTGGTCTTCATTGCCAAGCCTTCGGCCTTGATGTTGATAACGAGTCCCTCGGCAAGCTTGGTCGACACCTCGGCGTCGGCCGTTCCCGCTGTGGCGTTTCCGTGGACCTGTGCCACTGCCAGCGAGTTCACCGGCAGAGTCTCGCCTTGAGTGAACGAGCGGCACACAACCGCGTTGTTGACTATGAACTCATAATCGCTCGACGATGAGTCTTTGCATGAGCTGAGCCCAAGCAGTATCGCTGCTGTCAGCACTATAAAGGAATATATCTTTCTCATTTTCTGGTTTATTGTAAAAGTGTTGATAATCAAAATAGATAAGTGGCCGTCAGGGTCCAAGTGCGGTTCTTGGCGCTGTTTTCGTCGAGGAGCTTGGTACGGCAGGTCTCGCCGATGTTGAACCCGTATCCGGCGTTGATTTGGAAGTGGTCGAAGAGCTCAGCGCCGATGCCGAAGTGGAGCTGAACGCCCACTGTGGTGTACTTCATCTGGTCACCGAGGTTGCTGTGGCCGACCAAGAACGTGAACTGCGGGCCCGCGAAGATAATCGGGGCGATGGTGTTCTCCAAGCCACCAAGACGGCGGTACTTGAACTTCAGGTGCAAGGGCACGTCGATGTAGTGGAGGCGGCACACCTCGGTACCGAGTCCCAGTGAACTCCATGCCTTGCGGTCGCCCATGTGAAGACGTGCCTGGCGCAAGGTGTACAGCGCCGACAGGTCCAGTCCGAAGCCCACGCCGTGAATCATCATCTCGGCGGTGAGGCCGGCCGTCGGGCCGAACATGCGGTCGGACGCGAAGATGTCGGTTTGCTTGAAGTGCAGTTCGTTATACACCGCACCGGCGGTCACGCCCCAGCGCGACGTGGTTTGTGCCGATGCCTTGTAGGTGCCAGTTGCGGTAATCACCGCCAGGAGTAATAAAACTATTGCTTTTTTCATTTTTTCAGTGTCGTTGTAGGCGGGGTTGTTCCCACCGAGCCGCAAAGGTACAATAAAATAGCTAAACGAGCCGTTTGGTTTAAACTTTTTAACTTTTGTTTCAGAAAAGATAGGCCACGGTGACCGTCCAGTATTTGTCCTTGCCGCTGGAGTCGTAGTCGTCTCCGCTTACCAGCCCGGTCCATTTCAGAGCCCTGGTCATGCCGAGGCTGTAGTTGGCGTGAACCTGCACTCGGCTCATCACTTCGAGGCCCGCTCCGATGTTCCACGCAAGGTTCATCTTTGAGCCGTTGAAGGTGTTGCTGAGGCTGAAGTCCTTGAAATTGTCGCCCACAAGGAACGAGAATTCCGGGCCCGTGGTGGCGAACGGCTTGACAAACTTGCCAATGAGCGGCAGCGAGAGTTTGTACTTCAGGTTGATGGGCACGTTGATGTAGTCGCGCTTGAGCGTGCTGTTGTCGCTGTAGGGGCCCAGGTCGTCGGTGCGGCGGGAATACAGTACCGAGGCGTCGATGCCCAGACCCACCACGGGTAGGCCTATCTCAGCCATGATACCTCCGGTGAAACCGGCTCTGTTGTTGCTGCTCACCAGGTCGCTCCCGATGTTTTTGTTCAAGTGCAGACTGTTGAGGGTGACACCGGCTTTGAGGCCGAATCTCACCTGTGCCTCGGCCGGAACCACGCACATTGCCACCATCGTCACGGCAATCAGGAGACTGGAGCGTAAAATTTTCATTATATTATAGTCTTATGTAGTGATTGTACAATATTTTTCGGTGCAAAGATAAACATTTTGCCCCAAACCGACAAAAAATAAACGAAAAACACTATCTTTGCACCCAAATTTATTACAAAACGAAAAAATATTATAACAAATAAGAATGAGCAGCAGGGTTTTTAAGTCGAGATACTACTGGGCCGTGGTTGTAGCGGCGATTGTGGCGCTCGGGGTGTTTGTGTTCAACTGCAAGGGAGAGAAGAAGTTTGTGTGCAACGGTTCGATATGGATGACCGATTACCACATCAGCTATACAGCGCCAAACAACATGAACGACTCGATTGTGGCGATTCTCGATGCCGTCGACAAGAGCGCGTCGGTCTACAACAAGCAGTCGGTGATCACGGCGCTGAACGAGAACCGCAGCGACCTGGCCGATGACTACATCGTGAAGATGATGGCCGCCAGCGCCGACGTCAACAAGCGCAGCGGTGGCGCCTACGACCCGACGGTGATGCCGCTGGTCAACGCCTGGGGCTTCGGATACAAGAGCGGAAAGTTGCCCGGAAAGGAACAAATCGACAGCATATTGGAGTTCGTGGGTTTCGACAAAGTGAGCCTCAAGGGAAAGAAACTGGTGAAGCAGGACAAGCGCAGTCAGCTCGACTTCAGCTCAATAGCTAAGGGTATGGCATGCGACGAGATTGCCCAGATGCTGCGGCGCGGCGGTGCCACAAGCGCGATGGTCGAGATTGGTGGCGAAGTAACGTGCTTCGGCAAGAACGACCGTGGTGAGGGATGGGTCGTGAGTGTCGACATGCCTGTGGAACAGGCCGAGGGAGAAGAGGCGAAGCACGATGCCGCAGCGGTGGTGGTGCTCGACAATGGCGGCGCCGTGGCAACAAGCGGCAGTTACCGCAAGTGGAAGGAGTCGGACGGGAAGAAGCGTTCGCATATCATCGACCCAAAGACCGGCAGCGCCGACGAGAGCAACCTGGTGAGCGTGACCATCATTGCCGAGAACTGTATGCTGGCCGACGCTTGGGCTACCGCATGTATGGCCATGGGAGTGGAGAAAACACAGAAACTCTTTGAGAAAGACCCGAAAATAGGAGTGATGACCATTCACGTCGACGAACAGGGACGACTCGTCGTGTGGACCAACAAGCCGTTCACCGCCCACCAGAGGCTCTGACTCCAAAGTAGCGGCGGCACTGTGTTTGCCGTCTATTGTCCCAGGATGATGCTGTACAAGCGTGAGACATCGCCTGTGTTGACTGTGCCGTCGCCGTTGAGGTCGGCTCGGAGACTGTCGATGGCTGAGGTGCCGAGAATCATGCTGTAGACGGCGCTCACGTCGCCTGTGTTCACCGTGCGGTCGAGGTTCACATCGCCTTCAGGAAAAGGGTAGTGGCACCGCAGCGACAACGTCATGGTGTGGTCGCCGTAGTCGCTTTTCACCGGGGTGAAACGTATCGCCGCCATCGACAGCGGGAAAGTGAGCAGATTTTCCTTTCCTCCTAACTGCTCCAAATCAATGGCGAGAGTGTATTCCTTTCCGGCCTCGAAACCCGCTTCATCCTCGCCGGTGAAGTCCTGGTAGTTGGTGGAGGTGAATACAGTGTTGCGGGTGTCGAGCTGCACCTTCTGCAAGGGTAGGGAAGAGGTGAAAGTGAGAATCACCGAGTCAGGACAGCTGAACAGCCGCAAGTCGGTGGTGAACTGGAGATATGGCGCGCGGTTCGAGCTGTAGTTGAATGTCACCGTGCCGTCGTCGGCAATGGTGATGTTCTTGAAACCGGCGCCGCGTGAAGTCCAGCCGTTCCACGGCATCTCTCTCCATTCCTGGTCGCTGAACTCAACGAAAACGCTGTCGCTGTCGATAAAGTCACCAATTAGGCACTCGATGCGCGTTTTACCTTCTTTCAATCCTTTTATGCGCCCTCGGTCGATGTGTGCCACCTGCGGGTCGTCGACGCTCCAGCCGAGCATTGCCGGGTCGTAGTTGAAAGTCTGCTGGTCGAGCTGCGCCGTCACGGGTACGGTCCACTCGCGCTGGTCAATCACGATGGTGGGCTTGATGGCAAGCGATGGCTGCGCGGCCAGTGTCGTGACGTTGTTGACGGCTGTGAGGCCGTTGTAGCGGGCTGTGAGTTGACTGGTGAGCTCATTGCCGCCGGCGATAAAGATGTCGCCGCGTGTTGTGCCAAGCTCGGGGGCGCACTCGAGAGTGAAGCCCTGAAGGTTGTCGTCAACAATCTCGCCGTTACTGTTGAACGCCACAATGCGCGGCTTGAGCGACGAGTACACCGGAGCGCTCAGCTTCCAGTCGTAGAAGGCGATGGAAGCAATCTCACTGTCGTACTCGCCGGCTGCGCACACCTGCCAGCCGCATGCCACGGCCCTGGGATTGCCCTCGGTGGTGGTATTCACAATCTTGCCGTCGAGCATCAGCTGCGCGCTGCCTCCGGCGTCCATGTTCACCACGTCGGTCACGTCGGGGTAGTGCGCTACGAGAATGTCGAGCATGTCGCGAGTGTTGCAGCCGTTGCTCAGTCCCATCGACTCGCTCCGGCTCTTGTCGATTACGATGAAATAAAGGTGGTCGCCGGCTGCGTTGGTGCCGTAGGCGGTGCGGCTGTACACCATCGAGTTGTAGTTCTCGTCGTCGTTGCGTGTGGTGTATTGTCCGTGTATCATCACCGGCGCGTTGCCTTCCACCATGTTGGAGATAACTGGCGAGACATTGCCGCCGTCGGTGTGGACCCAGCCGTGGTTTACAGTAATCTCGTCGCCCACGGCAAGTAGGGCCATCGCCGCCTTCTGATTTCCCGTGACAGTGAAGCAGGCGTCGTAGTCGCCCAGCGTCTGCCTGTCGGCGCCGGTGACAATCTTCTCGACCACGAAGGTCATGTCGGCGTTCACCGCCCAGCGGCTGCCCTGCTTGAGGCGAAGGTAGTAGTTGTCGGCGTTGTTGGCGCCGCGCTCGTTGAAGCCCACCCAGTCGGTCTCAAACTCGCGCGTGCGGGTGTAGGCCGTGGTCCATAAAGTGATGGCGTCGGGCAGGTTGCGGCGGTTCACGGTGCAGAAATCGAGCGGGGTGCTGAATTTCTCGCTATATATGTGTCCTCCGCAAAGAAAACGGCCGAAATGCAGTCGCTTGTTGGCACTCACGGCGCACGAACCGGCCCGCTGTGGGCCTCCGTTCCAGTTGTCGCTGTTCATCTCGCTGTTGAGATACACACTGTCGTTGCGCACCACGGCGCCGTGCGGACTGCCAAGCTCGAACGCGCTGTACGGCTCGCCGCCTCCTGTCACACACCAGAAATTGGCGTTGCAGGCGGCAATGGGGCGGCTTGTGGCCGTGCGGTTGCGGTGGTAGGCGTTGTCGAGTCGTTCGGTGCGTCCCACGGTGTTGTAGCCGATGGTGGTCTCGATGCGGTTATGCTCGTTGTTGAGGTCGGTGGCCAACATGTATACGTTTAGCGGGTAGTCGGGGATGCGCACTCTCAAGTACTGCATTCCCGGCCCCACTTGACGCATCTCGAGCGTGTCGACCGAATACTCTTTCCCGCCAATGGTGATGGCGCTGGCGGCCATGCCGGCCAACGCCAAAATGGATAATAGTAAAATTCTTTTCATATTTGTGGTGGTTAGTGATTATTCTTACTCAGTAGCTCTCTTCGAGCGAGGGGAACGCGCCGCTCTTGACATCGGACACATAGTTGCCCACGGCCTCGGTGATGGCCTCGCCTAGATTGCCGTACTGTCGCAGATACTTGGGCTTGAAGCCCATGTTCATGCCGAGCATGTCCTGGATCACGAGCACCTGTCCGTCGCAGTGCACACCGGCGCCTATGCCTATGGTGGGTATGCCGATGGTTGCCGTAACCTCCTTTGCCAGGGCCGCCGGCACTTTCTCCAGCACTACAGCGTAACAGCCTATCTCCTCGAGCATCTTCGCATCCTCAATGAGTTTGCGAGCTTCCTTCTCTTCCTGTGCGCGCAGATGGTAGCCTCCGAACTGGTAGACGCTCTGCGGTGTCAGACCGAGGTGTCCGCAGATGGGGATTCCCGCACGGATGATGAGTTCAAGAGCCTGACGAATTTCGCTGCCGCCCTCGCATTTCACGCTGTCGATGCCCGTGCTCTGGATGAGGCGGACGGCGTTGGCCTGCGCCTGGTAGGGGTCGCCCTGATATGTGCCGAAAGGCATGTCGATACAGGTGATGGCGCGCTGGCACGCACGTGCCACCGTCTTTCCGTAGACAATCATGTCGTCGAGAGTGATGGGTACTGTGGTGAGGTTGCCCTGCATCACGTTGCTGGCGCTGTCGCCCACGTGGATAATGTCGACGCCGGCGTCTTCGACGAGTCGAGCCATAGTGTAGTCATAACTGGTGAGTACAGCGATTTTCTCGCCTGTGCGTTTCATCTCGCGAATGCGCCGCGTGGTGATTTTTTTCTTGTCTTGAACTATATACATAGTGGTTAATTGTTGTATTTACGGCCGCAAAAGTAGTTATTTTTCGAATAGATTGCAATTATTTTGCAAAAACTTGCTAATTTTGCCGCGTTAAATAACACATACTATCTATGATCAGGAAGGTTTACATATTCATTTGTGTGCTTGCAATGGCTTTGCCGGCAAGGGCTTATGTCTATTATACCGACGAAGACACTGAACGCAATTCGCAAGATTCCGTAATGGTTTACAACTCGTGGCGGGCTATTTTCGAGGGCGTGGCCGACACCGTGCTCATCAATCCCGAGTTCGTGGTTCGCTCGCCTTACGACTACGAGTTCCAGTCGAGTGTCAAGGGCGACAAGGTGACCAAGAAGATGCTCAAGGAGCGCACCGTCGCTGTGGCTGTCGGCGACAGCCTGTGGCTTATCAACACCGACTATCTCAAGCGCCACTTCAAAGGCGACACCAAGCCGCTCAAGCGCTATGCGCCAATGTATTTCTCTGGCAAGATAGTGTTCGTGCAGCATTTGGTGACCAGCCTGAGCTTCGGTCAGCAGGTGCTTGCCGGACTCGCCGGCGGTCTGGTGGGCCTGGGGCTCTTCGAGGAGGTTGAGGACGTCAGCAGGCCTGCGCCGTTCTACCTCTTGGATTTCGGCGGAAAGATGGTCTACGAGGTCGATTCCAACCTTTTGCTCGAGTTGCTCGACGATTATCCCGACCTGCGCCGCCGTTACGAGCAGATGCGCGATTGGAGAGAGACCTACATGATCAACGAGTTTTTCCTCGACTATGTGAAACGCATTGACAATGACCCGTCCTATCCCTGGCTCGAGGACCTCGACGAGGCGGTGGCTATCCCCAAGAAATAAAAGAAAAACTCCCGTTTTTATTTACCATAAAGAAAAAAAGTAGTAGTTTTGCGACTGCAAAACTACTACTTTTTATGATTTCAATGTTAACCATGGTTCACATCGTGGGTGTGTTGCTCACAGTGGGGCTGCTGCTGGTGGTGAGCTGGTGGTCGGGACGCAAGGTGAACGACGCGCGAGGCTTCATCACAGGCGGGACATCGGGCACGTGGCTCGTGGGAGGCGCACTGCTTGGCACGATGGCCGGCGGTCAGTCGACCATAGGCACGTCGCAGCTGGCGTTTTGTTACGGTCTGTCGGCGTGGTGGTTTACGATTGGGGCTGCCATCGGTTCGCTTCTGTTGGGATATATCTATGCTGGACCGTTGCGCCGCAGCGGATGCAGCACACTGTTGGAAGTGGTGGGGCGGGAATATGGCCGCAAAGCCGAGACCGTTGGCTCGCTGCTGTGTATGCTCGGCATTTTCATCAGCATAGTGTCGCAAGTGTTGTCGTCGGGTGCCATGATAGGCAGTTTCTTCGGTCTCTCCATGCTGTGGTCGTCGGTGGTGGGCGCGGTGCTCATCATGCTGTTTGTGCTCTTCGGCGGCATACGCAGTGCCGGAGTGAGCGGCATTGTTAAACTTGTTTTGCTATATTTCAGTTCGCTGGCTGCGGGAGTGGTTGTGTGGTATTTGGCCGACGGCTTCGACGGACTGCGTCAAGGTTTGGACGGCATTTATGTGTCGCCGGCGCTGAGCGGCATCAACGGCCTTACCGATGCCGAGAGCATTCATCACCGCTATGGCAGCCTCGTGGCCCGCGGAGCGTTCAAGGACTTGGGAGGATGCTTGTCGCTGGCTTTGGGCGTGGTGTCGACGCAGACCTATGCACAGTGCATCTGGTCGGCGGCCTCGACCCGCCATGCGCGGCGTGGAGCGTTGATTTGCGCCATCTGCCTGCCCATTATCGGCGCGGCTTGTACCATGGTGGGAATCTATATGCGCGGCCATTATGTAACGGCCGACGAATTCGACGCTATGCGTCAAGCCGGAGAGACTTTGCCGGCTGGCATTGGAGTAATCGAGAACTCGGCACAAGCGTTTCCGGCTTTCATTCTCAGACATCTGCCCTCATGGTTGGGAGGAATCATGCTGGGCACGCTGCTAATCAATATTTTGGGCTGCGGGAGCGGCCTGTCGCTTGGCGTGGCCACTATTCTGGTGCGCGACGTGTACAGCAACCTCTGGCGTGGTGCGGCATCTCTGTCGCAGCTCAAGTTGATGCGCGTGTCGATTGTCGCTGTGCTGTTGTTGGCCGTAGGAGTTGCGCTTTTGTGCAGCAACAGTTTCATCAACGACCTGGGTTTCCTGTCGCTGGGACTGCGTGCGGTGTCGATTCTGTTCCCGCTCAGTTTCGCGTTGTGGTGTCCGGGCAGGTTCGGCTCGCGGCAGTTGTTGGCGGCAATGATTGCCGGTGTGGCTGCTATGCTGCTTGCCAAGATGCTGTCGCTGCCGGGCGACGCAGTGTACTACGGACTGGGCATCGAGCTGCTGCTCCTTGTCTTGATAAAAAAAGCGACTCACGATTGAGCCGCTTTTTCGTTATGTGATGTAATCTTATGCGTTACGCATCCTTGATTTCCCAGCCGAGCGCGCTGGCGCCGAGTACTGCGGCGTCGCTCTCTTTGAGCTCGCTGATGAGAATCTTGGTCTTGCCCTTGAACACGCCCATGACGTTTTTCTCATACGACTCGCGGATGGGGCGCATGATGTATTCGCCGCTCTTGGTCAGACCGCCGAAAATCACGAATGCCTCGGGGCTCGAGAATGTGGTGAAATCGGCCAGTGCCTCACCGAGAATCTCGCCGGTGTAGTCGAAGATGTCCTGTGCGAGTTTGTCGCCCTTGACAGCGCAGTCATACACGTCTTTCGAAGTGATGTTGTCGATGTCGTATTCGCGCAGCAGTGAGTCGTCGTCACGTATCTCCAGGAACTCGCGGGCGGTGCGTGCAACACCGGTGGCCGAGCAGTAGGCCTCGAGGCAGCCCGTGCGACCGCAGCCGCAGGTGCGGCCGTTGTTGCGCTTCATAATCACATGGCCCAGCTCGCCGGCAAAACCGTCGTGGCCGTAAACCATCTGTCCGTTGATCACGATGCCGCTACCTACGCCGGTACCCAGGGTAATCATGATGAAATCTTTCAGACCGCGAGCGGCGCCGTAGGTCATCTCGCCGATGGCCGCGGCGTTGGCGTCGTTGGTGATTACGCAAGGAATGCCGAATTTCTCTGAAATGAGGTCGGCCAGGGGAATCGGGGTGGGCCAGGGCAGGTTCACGCCGTCCTCGATGGTGCCGGTGAAGTAGTTGGCGTTCGGTGCGCCGATGCCGATGCCGTTGATTTTTCCATCGGCGTCGTTGGCCACAATCATACGGGTGATTTCTTCGTGCAACTCGTCGATATAGTCGGCGATGTTGGAGTGTTTTGCAGTCTTGATTGAACTGCTGGCGATCACGTTGCCGCGAGCGTCCACGATACCGAAGGCGGTGTTAGTGCCGCCCATGTCGATACCAATTACATAAGGTTTAGCCATTTCTTGTAGGTTTATTGGTTTATAGTAAGTATGTTTTTTGTTGTTTGCGCCTCCAAAGTTAAGCTAAAAAACTCATTCGGCCAAAATTCCGCCGTTTTTTTAAACTTATTTAATGTGAACAGCCCGCTACAACCAACAACTTTTGAAAGAAGACCCTCATTGGGCGCACCCAAAAAAGTCGATAATAAAACTTCAAAACTGCAAATTTCAAAATGCTGATAATCAGCCTAACACAAATTTGTTATATACAAGACCATAAGCCTTAGACAACCGATTAAGAACAAAAGATTTATATTGGGGCTACGGAGTTATGGAGTTGTGTGAAGTTGTTTTATTGGTATCCTTGTCGTGTGAGAGATTGTAACATCCGAAATACACTGGTCGCCCCCCATAGCTTCACATCTCCGTAGAAGGCTGAAATTAAATATCTTATATTCTTAAAACACAGGCTAATGCCTTATGTTCTTTTGTCCAAAAAAGCTCAAAAGGGTGTATCGCTGAACAGTTACCGTTATGACGCATAAAAAAGCCGGCACTTAGAGAATGCCGGCTCTGTTGATTTGTACGAGATTAAGATTCCCGAGCAAAGCAAGCTTACCTGTAGCCTTTTTCGCATTCACATATCAATTTCCGAGAATAATGCGGTAGAGGGCCGAGACGTCGCCGGTGTTCACCGAGCCGTCGTCGTTGAGGTCGTAGAGACCGTCGGCATTGCCCGCCAGCACCGCCTTGTATAGCTCGCTCACGTCTCCCGTGTTCACGCTGCCGTCACGATTCAAATCTCCCTCAGGTGCCGGGTCTTCACTATTTTCTCCAATGACATCTTTCGCGAACTCGTCGGCATCCTCAGTTATCATGAAATCCTTCCATACTTCAGTATCAGCATAATACTCTTTCGAGCCTTTCTTGACATGCAGTTTACAGTTCTCCCGTGTGAGACCGCCAAATACATTTTCGTTGATTGCAACCGGCTGTTCTTTCAACGCCACGACATCTTTGAGAGCAGTGCAGCCGTTGAATGCGTTGTCCTTGATTTCACCAATATTTTCTCCGAGCAGCAAAGTGTTCAAACTTGTACAGTTCTCAAACGCATTCTCATCTACCCAGGCTACGGAGTCTCTCAGGGCCAGCGTTTTTAAAGCGTTTCTTGAATATTCAAAATATGTTATATCCGCACAAGCTTGCGGATTGATGCTCAAGAATTCGATATTTGGACAGTCGACAAATTCATTTTTATCGAAGCGTTCTAAATAAGAACTGTTTATTATGACTTTTTTCAGATTGAAGCACTTGTAGAAGTTCTTATCACCAAAATAAACAGCTGAATTTGGTAAGGTAATACTGGTCAGGCCTGTGCAACCCTCAAAACAATTTTGTCTTAATCCTAACAAAGTATTAGGAAGAGAAATGCTTTCAATGCCGTAGCAATAAGAAAATGCATAGTCTGAAAAAGTATATACCTCATAATCTACGCCATTATAACTTACATGCTCGGGTATCACAACTTCTCCGCTTAGATCTAAATACGTTGGTTTCGGATCTGTCCCTAAGAACCAATATTCAAAATTATTCATAGCTGCCTCGTTGTCTTTGGCCCAAACTGAAGTCTTACCTTTTCCTGGTTCTGTAATATAAGACTCTCCGTATGCAATGCCGTCAACAAAAAATTCTGGTGGGTCAAAAAATTCGGCATCAGCAGATTGTGTTGCGGCGAGCAGTGTCAGCAGCAACATGAGTGGTTTGTTTCTCATACGCGCATGAGTGGCGGGCTTGTGGTGATCCTCCGTGCCACGTGATGCCCGACTTTGTTAGTGGGTTGGTGTAAAAGAAAAGCGTGAGGATCATGTTCTGTCTATCTTCACAGAGGCATCGGCAAACGCCCTTCTAACAATAAACAGTCCACCCCACACCCTGCCGAAATATCGACTGCCCCCGTGCCGGGGGTGGATATTGGCACGCATGAAGCGCTTTGAGACTGCGTATCCCATTGGGGAATTTTTTGCCGAATTTCTGAAGGGATAGCGCAAAAACGCTTTTTTTGCAACAATGACTTGTGGCATGAGTGGCCGAAGCTGCCCTGCCACGCTGCAAAGTTACGCATAGTTTTTTATGTGGGCAAAAAAAGTACGAAAATTGCGGCTGCTGCCAGCAAAAAGCGTCTAATATTACTGATTGCGCAGATTACCGGTTATAACTGTCAGCGAAAGCAACTTTTTGATAAAAGATCCTCATTGGGCGCACCCAAAAAAGTCGATAATAACCTTCAAAACCGCAAATTTCAAAATGCTGATAATAAGCCTAATACAAATTTGTTATATAGAAGAATAAAAGCTCAAGCCGCTGTTTCAAGAACATAAGTTTTATGTATTAATGCTTTGCCATACGGGGCTTGCGAATGTGAATATTATTATTCTCTCATGTTTGCAAATGTCGGTCTATATAGTGAAGATAAGACAAAAACTCCTTAACTCCATGACTCCGTAGACTTAATAATTATCTTCTGTTCATAAACGTGTATCAAAGGCTTATGTTCTTAAGTCTATAAGTGGTCGTCAGAACGTCATCGACAGGCGCGCGTTGATTTGCCGGCGCGTGAGGTAGTTGGGAACGGCGTACTGGATACGGTTCACGTCGGTGACCCAGTAGTAGGAACTCACGTTGGAGATGTCGAGCAGGTTGAACACGTCGACGCCAACCCAGATACTCTTGAACTTGCTGAAGAATCCGCTCGATGGTTTGTGGTCCTTGCCGATAATCTCATAGCTGACCCCGATGTCGACGCGTTTGTAAGCCGGTTGGCGGAAATACGCCTGGTCGCGGGTCATACGGGGAGCCGTCGTGGGAAGGCCGTCGCTTATCACACCCTTGAGGCTGAACTTGATGCGAGGGAACTTCGGGAAATAGTCGGTGAAAAACACGGCGATGCTGTAGCGCTGGTCGGTAGGGAACGGCACTTTCACGCCGTTGAGTTCCTCTTGCGTCTTCATCAGCGAGAGGCTGATCCACGAATCGGTGCCTTCCACAAATTGTCCGAAGAGCTTCATGTCGATGCCCGCCACATAGCCTTTCGAAGTGTTTCGGCCGCTGTAGACGAGTTTCAGGTTGTCCACCTCGTAGGGAATCATGTTCGACATGTTCTTGTAGTAGATTTCGGTGGAGAACTTGAACGGGCGGTTAAGCGCGCGGAACGAGAAGTCGGTGCCCGCAATCACTTGGAACGAACGCGGCGACTTTATTTTGTTGTTGAGCTCGATAAATGCGTTGCCGTGTTCGTCGATGTTCTCGATGCGGTATTCCTTATAGAACGGCGCCTGATAGTAGATGCCGCTGGCCAGACGGAACGTCAGGCGAGGGTTGCGGTCGGGAACGTAGCCTATGCTGAAACGGGGCGAGACGAGGGTCTCTTTGTTGAACGACCAGTGGCTCACTCTCACGCCGCCGTTGATGGTCAGGCTGCCGGCGCCCATGTTCAGGCGGTAGGTGTCCTGAATAAATGCCGAGAAGCGAGAGGTCTTGAGGTCGTTGTGCGACGACTGGGAGTAAATCAGGTTCACCTCGTTGGGGATGTGCGGCAGCGAATAGCCGGCCGAGTCGCGCCATTGCCATTCACGCGAGCGGTCCAAAATCTCCTCGCGGCGGAAGGTGAAGCCGTAGCTTATGTTGTTGTGGTTGAAACTCGAATTGCCTTTGAAGCCTGCTGTGAACACCTTGATGCCGAGGCGGTTGCGGGCATGCTCGTGGTATTTTCCCACACCGAGCTCGCCGCCTGTCTCTCCGGCGCCGGCCTCGTTGAGCCAGTACTCGCCGTGGATGTCGTACGACACCAACTCGTCGGTGCGGTAGGCGCCGGCAAGCAGTGTGAAGTCGTTGCCTTTGTTGAGGCGGTAGTTGAAGGTGGCTGTGCCGAAATAGGTGTGGAATTTGTCTTTCTCGTGACCGTCGAAATACACGAGGAAGGTCTTGGCGTTGGTCGATGTGCCGAAACTGGTCTCGCGGTTGGCCGGTGTGAACCGGTAGTCGTTGATTGAGATGTTTCCCAGCAGCGCGATGCGGAATTTCTCGCTCGGGCGAATCACGATATGTGCCTGGTAGTCGAGGTATTGAGGGTCGTATTCGCCTTTCGACTCAAGCGAGCCCAGAAGCGACGAGTTGCGCTTGTAGCGCACACCGTGCAGCTGTGAGAATTTGCTTGAACTTTGGCCTATCGACAGACTGCCGCCCTGAAGGCTGCCAGCCAGGGAACCCTCGAACGCCTGCGGCTCGCGGTAGGTGATATCGAGCACACTCGACATCTTGTCGCTGTACTCGGCGTTGAAACCGCCGGTAGAGAACTGAACGCTCTTCACCATGTCGGGATTGATGATACTCAGTCCCTCTTGTTGTCCGTTGGAGATGAGCTGCGGACGGTAAATTTCTATGCCGTTGATATACACGCTGTTCTCATCGTAGGTGCCACCGCGAACCATATACTGCGAACTCATCTCGTTCTTGCTCGTCACACCGGCTTGAGTGGCAATCACGCTCTCAATGGAGCCGCCGCTCACGTCGGGCATGATGTGGGTCACGTCAACGTCGATGGTCTGCATGGTGTTCGTCTGCTTCTTGAATTCGGTCACCTGCACCTCTTCGAGCGTCACAGTCTTCTGATAGAGTTTCGGACTGATGGCTACGGTGCCCACGGGCTTGATCAGGCGGCGTTTCACCTCGCTGTAGCCCAGGCATGTGAACACCACGGTGATGGTGTCGCTCTTCGGGGCGAAGGTCATCTCGTAGTTGCCCTTGAGGTCGGTGGTCACGCCGAGTACGGTGCCCTCGATGCTCACTGTGGCGAACTCGATAGGCGCTCCCGACTCGTCGCTTACGGTGCCCTTGACGGTGATGTTGTCGGCTGCGGCCGCCACTATCGCCGTGAAGAGTGTGAGCAACAGGATGAACAGGGTTTTTATCTTGGTCATTGCGTTAAATGTTTTCGTAGCGTCCGGTGTCGTAGGCCAGTGCGGCGCCCAAGGCGGTGCAGTAGCTGGCGTGGTCCGGAATTTTGAACGAGACGTTATAGATTTCTTCGATGCGAGGGAATACCACGGCGCACTCGGGTAAGCGCGTGAGGTTGCCGATGAGGACGAAATCGCGAACAGGGCTCTTCAGGCACGAAAGAACTGCCGCGCTGCCTATCGACTCGAGTACCATGCAGATTAGTCCTTTGGCAACGTCGGCCTGACTGGGATTGGTGTCCTTGACCTTGCCGAAAAGTGAGGCTGTGGCATGCATGGGCAAGCCCTCGAGTGCGTTATGACATATGTCGCTGATAAGCAGGTTGATGTGTGTGATGTCGCCGTGCGAGGCGAGTTCCACAATCTCCTTGACATTGTTGGTGTTGAACAGCAGATGTGCCAGGCCCTGCAACGTGCCGCCGCCTATGCCTATGCCGCCAATGTGGCGGATGTCGTTGCCGTCGACGCTAACAAGCGTCGTGCCGGTGCCCATCGACACTACCGTGAGGTGGTCAAGTCCGCTGTCGAATCGGGCCCCAAGACCGTCGGCGAGAAACTCGTCGACCTTGCTTGTGGGCAAGCCGTAGATGGGGGTGCTCACGCCTGAACTGCCCACTCCCGTGAGCATAACGTGGCCTATGTCGCTGAGCTTGAAGCCGTTGTCATACACGTATTTACCGAATGCTCCGAAGAGCGATGTAATAGGGTCGGCAGCGGTGATGAACATCGGCGACAGG
This sequence comes from Sodaliphilus sp., assembly GCA_045112115.1. Taxonomy (GTDB): domain Bacteria; phylum Bacteroidota; class Bacteroidia; order Bacteroidales; family Muribaculaceae; genus Sodaliphilus. The sequence continues at coordinate 27,726 of JBGUHM010000009.1, forward strand.
ATTGTGCCGTCGTTGAGTCCAACGATTTTGGTGGTGCTGCCACCCATGTCGATACCTATAATTAATGCCATAGTATTTAATTAACGTGAAAAAGGCTTAACTATTGTACTATACTTATATAATAAGATGTATCATGCTGTTTAACGCGAATCGGGGTTAACGTCGCGAGGCAATGAAAAAAAGCACCGCGGCGGAAACAGGTCCGTCGCGGTGGCTGTATAAGGAGTTGGTGTTGTGCGATGTCAGAGCATCTGACGAATAGTGCCGTCGGCGCCTACAAGCCATGAATTCAAACCGGTTGACTGGCTCAGATCCATGCCCCATTGTTTGGACAGTTGGGCGCGGTCGACTTCAGGGCAGTAAACTGCCTTTACCTTGTCGATGGAGCTGATTTGGCGGCAGAGCTTTTCGCTGCGGTCGAGGTTCACGCTCAAGTGGGCGATGCCACGGCGCTTGGCCTCCGACTGGTCGCGAAGGTTGGCCAGACGACTCTCAGCATCGGCGCTCGACCAGAACGTCACGATTACCGCTTTGCCGCGGTACTGCTGGAGCGATATCTCGCTGTCGCTGCCAGTGTGAATAATAAAGTTCGGCGCCTGGTAACCCACACGGGCAACCTCGGGCTTGGGGTCCATTGCCGACATCGATGCCATAAGCATGCCAATCAAAGCAACGAGTGTAAGAATTTTTTTCATCAAATTCAATTTTAGTTATACATCAAGCGGCGCGGATTCGTCTCGAAAGGGCCGTCTTGTTAATAAATCACGCTGCAAAGGTAGACACTTTTAAAATAACGACAATGGATTGGAGTGCTAAAAAATCGTAACAAATTGAAAAGAAACACCTTAGTTAATCGTTTGCATCTCCTTAAATCTAAATGACGAAAAATTTTAACTTAAAATGTTAAATTCCACGCAAACCATTATGACTGTTGACTTTGCCAATGGTTCGACTCCGTTAAGCCAACCTAACTTTTTAACAAATCAAACGTTTACACTAAAAGTGGCCCCCAAAAGTGCCAAAAAAGCCTCTAACACCCTCACACTCCCTTAAGTTGCGATAGTTTTACACCGATTTACGACATAAATTCGCAAAAAAAGACCCACATCTTCCATCCTCCATCCTCCATATTACATTTTCCATGCGCGAAGCGCCCATCATCAGTCTTTAAACTATTAATTATTGTTTATTCAAAGAAAAAAATATAATAATTATTGTGTGTATTAGTAAAAATGTGTAACTTTGCTCGATTTTTTTGAAGATATTTCGCACAAAAACATAAAAGACTTTTACATTATGAAACAGAAACTACTACTGACAAGGACTTGCCGCACGGCATTGCTCGTGCTGGCTTTGGCTTTGACGTGGGGGTTCAACGCTAAGGCTACGCACACCATCAACGTGATGAGTAACAGTGCCGTTTCCGGAGGCGTCTACCTCTACGCCTGGGATGACAGTGACAATGAACTTACCGACCCCTGGCCCGGCACATTGCTCACTTCAACCGTCACGGAGCAGAACGTGTCGTGGTTCACGAAGACGTTCCCCGGCGTCAGCCATGTGAATTTTATTATTAATCTCGGAGGCTCGAACCCCGATGCCACTAAGACCCCCGACCTGGCGACTCATGCGGGTACCGCCAACGGCACGTACTACTATGAGTACGACCCGTCGAAGTATCCGACGACCAAGGCCGACAACCTCACCGACATCTACGACCTGCCGGCGGGTGTCACTTACTCGCAAAGCGACAACTGCGTCTACTTCCTTAACGTGAAACAGTGGAGCGAGCCCATTTATTGTCACTTCTGGCGCGTGAGCGACGATAGCGGAACAACCTGGCCAGGCGGCCAGATGACACGCGTGGGCACTAACAGCAACGGCTGGGATATCTACAAATGGACCGACGCAAATCCCACAGGCGCCGTGGACAAAAAATTCATTATCCACGATAACCGGGCATCTAACGACAACGACCGTGACCACCGTTCGCCCGAACTTGTCTACACCCACAACGATATCATCTCGGGATACGACTACTCTAAGTTGGGTAATGTCAGCAGCGAACGCGACGGATCGTTGGTATATAACATCCCGCAATATTTCCCCGACGACAATATGCGTTCGGCAATTGAGAGCGACCTCGGTGTGCCAGCCAGTTCCTCTAATGTCTACGATATCGCACACGTGATTGCCGTAAAGAGCGTGAAAATCCTCGACATAAGCGGTCATGGCATTACCGACCCAACCGGCATTGAACGACTTACCGAACTTGAGGAACTATATGCCACCGACAATAATATTAAATATATCGACCTGCAGAACCAGACAAAACTTCGCATTCTCGACCTGCATAACAACGAGAACCTGTTAGGTTTCGGTATTGGGACACCTGGCACAAGCAATAACGTTGCACGGCTCCCGTCGGGATGTCTTGAATATATCAATATGTCGAACACTCGACTGCGCAATTACGCCCAGGCGGCTTTTGCCGACAAGGTAAAGAATACGCTTGAAACATTCATTGCAAGGGATGTTTATTACACCACCGATGCAGCTAAACTCGCGTTCCAGAGTATACCAAGCGTTACGAGCTTGACTAAACTAAAACACATTGATGTGAGCGGATGCGACGGCACTCCGGCGTCGATTGTCAGCACTTTCTCGGCAACTCAAAAAGCTATGCTGGAATATCTTGATATCAGCAACCAGCACATGTCCTCGACCGACGCCGCCCCCGCTCTCAACGGCTTTACCGCTCTCAAGACTTTCAAGTTCGGTTCTCAATCAGGTTGGACCAAATCTCTCTCGATTACCGGTTGTACCGCTCTCGAGGAAATCGACCTCACTGGGAATATCAGTCAGAACGGACTGACTATCAATAACTGCAACCTGACCGATTTATCGGTTGTGACTGGTCTGTCGACCCTTGCTGCATTGACTTCGCTTAATCTCGACAACAACAACCTCACCGACATCAACTTCGGTATCGACAATTTCACCAAACTTGCAACCCTCAGCGTTGCCAACAACAAACTGGTGAACGTCACTGTGCCGCTTACGCCAAACACGTTGCGATCCATCGACATGAGCAACAACTCGCTGCTCGAGAGCGTAACGGCCAACCATGACCAAAACGGGACGAACTCCAAACTGCGTTATATCGAAGTGGACGGATGTCCGGCATTGACCAATTTCACGATGACCGGATGCGACCTCTATTACAACACTCAAGATGATTACCTCAATGCCACCAACAATCCCAACCTCGTGACGATGAACTTGAGTGATGACGCAATTATAAGTGCCGACATCGCAATACGCGATTTCCAATACTTGACAAACGTCAACCTGAGTAATAACAGCACTTGGGCTCACGGAGTAGCCATATCGAACTGCCCCGCATTGACCACTGTCGATGTGGAGAATAATACATCGATGACAATGGTTCAGGCCAACAACGGCGGATACGGCAACAGCAACTACCCGCTGGTGAAGACCACGGCCGACATGAACCTGTCGCTCTACTTCAATCAGAATAACTTCTCGGCGATTCCGGCTGTCACCAGCGGCGTGAAATACCTGTATCTGCAAGAGAATGCGTTCGCGCAAGACCTCACTCTCGATGGCGACGCCATCGCACTTAAGGGCATCGCACTGAGCAACAAGAGCGGTGTTTCTCCCATCAAGACATTCACGGCTTCGGTGGCTTCGACCACACCCGACGAGTGGAGCATCGACTACACACAGACTCCGCCGGTGATGGTATGCACCGCAGCGGGCGATGCCAGCAACACCACGCTCGAGGCCATCAACCTCAGCGGCAACAGCTCACTTGAAGAAATCAAGGTGAACGGTTTCAAGGCTTTAACCAAGCTGGCGAGTGGTACCGACATGACCACCGCCGCCGGAAAGGGGCTCTATGTGAAGAGTCTGGGTGGACTCAAGAAACTCGACGTGTCGGGCAACCGTATAGAGATTCTGGGTCAGGATGGCTCGCTCAGCGGACTGAGTGGCCTCGAGGAACTCGACGCAAGCCACAACGTCATTCGCACCTTGACCAATTGCACTGACCTCGGCACCGGCGCCAGCTTGCGTTCGGCTTATGGTAACGGCAAATACACTGCAACCACATGCCCGAATATCGAGGACCTCACTGGACTGAAGAAACTCAACCTGAGTTACAACAATCTGTGCGACTCGGTTCACCTGTGGAAGAACACCAATCTCGAATGGCTCGACGTGAGTCACAACCGCGTGATTACTGAGCGTAACGCGGGACAGACGCTCTACTACCGCGACAGTCAGGACGGTATATTCAAGCCCTGGAAAGAGAGCGCGTGGAAGGTGGTTGTCGACGCTTACAACGGCGATACCAACGACACTATAGGTCTGCGTATGCTCGACCTGTTCTATCAGCAGAACCATCTGAAGTATCTCGACGTAAGCGAGACCAACATCATGAACACGGCGATGAACCACACTTATATGAACAATCGCCAAGGACCGGAGTCGCTCACTACATTGACTACCGCCGACTCGGGCGGCCATCCGGTGGGACGTCACGGAGTGCCACATTTCGTGCTCGTCAACCATTGCGAGGCTCTTGAGACTCTGCTCTGTAATAACAACGGTATGAAGTCGCTTGGTATTGGTAGCGTGGTGAACACCTCTACTCATGTCACGGGATGCCCGAATCTGAAGTATCTCGAGGCGCAGGGTATGCGTGGACAAGATCCGGCAATCATGCAGTGCGAGTTGCGTATCAGCGCCAACAACCCGCTCATGGAGCATTACGATGTGAGCGGCAGCAACTTCGACTACATCGGGTTGGCCGAAGGTGCCACCGGCGAGCATCTGCGTTATATCAACGTGAGCGACAACTACAAGAGCCAGAATGTCTATACCGATAACGGCGACGGTACCTGGAGCACTGTAATCGATGGCAAGAGGTTCACCGTTCACGGAAACCCGTATGAACTCAACATCTCCAACTTGCCGGTGCTCGATAGCCTGATTGCCTGCAACGCGCCGCATCTGCAGGTGGTGAAGGCTCACAATATGCCGAACTTCGAGGTGATTGACCTCACTCAGGATATGGCCAGCAACGATTTGCGCGAACTCTATGTCGACCACAACGCCAAGTTGGACAATGTTGTAGGTCTTGAGACGCTCAACCATCTGGAGGTATATCACACCAACGACAGCCACTTCACCGGCGAGTTTGTGATGCCCGTAGCGGCCAAGTCAACATTGAAGGACTTGCGAGTGAGCAACGAGGCTCTCTCTTACGCCGCTACACGAAACAACCTCACCGAGGTTGACATCGATGGCTATCATCTCGAGCGGTTCGACGTGCAGAACAATCCGGCGATTACCTCAATCAAGAACTCCACCTCGGCAACGACGATGAAACACCTCGATTTCGCCAACTGCCACATCGACAACAGCGGCATCGACGAAATTACCGGTATGACAGCACTTGAGTATTTCAATGCTTCTAACGATGCTGCGGCCGACGGTGTAGACGGCAACTGGCTCATGGATCTCGACTTGCACAGCTCGCCCAACATCCAGGAAATTCATGCTAACAACAATGAATTGTATGCCATCACGGTGCCGGCGACGGCCACCAACCTAACAGTGGTGGAGTATGCCAACAACCATGTGAACGGCGCCGACTTCAGCGGTGTGCCCAGCAGCGCCACTATCAACAGTGTAAACAATGGTCGACAGATTAAGGCTAACAAGTCGACATTTGTCAAGAACGGCACTACCTACGACCTCTATTTCTTCCAGCTTGATGAATCTCAAGCCGGAGAGGGATACGGCGGTTCGCCGTTGAAGACTCAGCAGACGCGACCCACTCTTCACAGTACGGCCGACTTACGCCAACTCGACACCGACGGTTTCGACCTGCAGAAAGTGTCGTGGCAAGCCGGAACCACGGTTCAAGGCGGAAAGCAGAAGGCAAACGCAATCGCGGGCGCCGATGATGTCGACGCCAGCAAGATTTATGGCACTATCGTGGTGCTTGACCCAAGTCAGACCAGCAGCCGCGATGCAAGTCTCTCGTCTATGTCTTATGACTACCAGAACGGTAACGGTTCGATGAGCAACTACTATCTGGACTACAGCGCAAGCGATGTGGTCACCGCTATCGACGAAATCAACACCGATGGCAAAGTGCCCGCGGTGCGTGCCAACGGCATGGGCTCAATCATTGTCAGCGGCGAGCCTGGTGCCGTACTCGGCCTCTACGACATGTCAGGACGCTTGGTTCAGAAGGTTGTTATAGGCGACGACGGCTCAACCACCGTCGACGGTCTCTCACCCGGTGTCTACGTCATTGGCGGTGAGAAAGTAAGACTGTAACAACCATACAAACAACACAAATCAAGTGGCAGGCGGATTCCCACCTGCCACTTTGTCGTTTCGGCGGTGGTGCTCCGCAAGGAGGTGTTCACCAGAGATGTCTTTTGTTTTTCAAAGTATTGAGTTGAGCGGTTAGAGGCTTTCGGCGGATCAAAAGCCTACTAATTCAAGTAAAATGCGCTGATTTTGTGAGATTTTTGATGCAAAACGTCGCTCGATATAGATATTTGATGTATCTTTGCAGTGATAACGTAAGTTGATAGGCTATGGTTTCGGCAATCAGCATAGTGCGCCCTTTGCCCAATGAATTGCATGCAATCGGCAATTCATTGAATAACAACTTGTTATTATCTCCGCCCCGATTTTGTGGGGCAGGATTCCTGTGACCAACCTTTTACGGCACATTCCGGCTGCGGCTGGAGTGTGCCGCTTTGCTTCTTGTAACATATTATATACTCATAAAACCATACGATTATGAAAAAAGTATTACTCCTACTGCTGCTGATGCTCGTCGCGGGCATAGCGGCGCAAGCCACGGTCCAGACTGGCATCTCTATGCAAGGCATGAAGCGAACCGTCAACGGCAAAACTTATTTTAGCTTTGCCATCCAGACGATGTGGGGTGGAGAACAACTCCCCGCTCAGGAAGGTTCCAGCTACACCTTCAGTAATGCTTCTATTGCATGCGTGACCCTCAACGGCACGCTCAACTTCCAGGAAATGAGCTCGTTAACCGACGTTATCACCGGCAGCTCGTTCACTGTGACAATCGAAGACAACTCGCTGTGGTTCTATGGCGCCACGGTCCAGACCAAGAGCGGCACCGACGTCACTGGCTGCTCCGCCTCGGTGAGCAGCAACAAGCACACGCTCACCGTCACCATCCCGTCGGGCAAGACTTTCGCCACTATCATAGTCGATTATGTGTCCAACGCGCCATTCTCGAGCAGCAACACCGTCATCAGCGGCTTGGAAAATTCTTATCTCTACTTAGGCAGCCCCATCGAGCCGGAGCCTGTCGTCACCTACAACGGCACCGTGCTCACCAAGGACACCGACTACACGCTCTCTTACTGGGGCAGCAACCGCGTGGGTGAAGCTCAAGTAACAGTGACTGGCATGAACGAATATGCCGGCGATATTAGAAAGAGCTACACCATCCGCAAGGTAGCCTTGACCGACTTCAACAGCTTGGGCAACAAGACCTACGAGATTGCCACGACCACCGACCTCGACTACCTCGCCCTTTACATCACTGGCAGCGACGACGGCAGTGGCATCACCTTTAAGCAGACCGCCGACATCGCCTACGCCCACTCCTCGGCATGGAATGACACTATCGGCGAGAACAACTTCACTGCAATCGGCGGCTACGGCAATTCTTTTTGTGGCACCTACGACGGTCAGAACCACACCATCAGCGGCATCCGCATCTACAAGAATGGAACCACCAACTACGACACGAGCCAGGGCCTCTTTGGCTTCATCTCGAGCGGTGCTATCGTTAAGAAGGTCATCCTCGCCGATGCCAGAATTGTCGGTTACAACAACACTGGCGGTATCGTGGGTTACAACAGTGGAACCATTGAGGACTGCCAGGTGGAGAGCAACGTATATATACGATCCGCTAAATCCAGCAGCGCCCTTGGCGGCATTGCGGGCATCAGCAACGGAAACAACACTACTGGCGTCGCCATCAGCCGATGCACTTTCAAAGGCCGCGTTAAGCATAACATAGCCAATTCCACCAACGTCGGTGGTATCGTAGGTACACTCACCAACTGCCCCGTCAGCAACTGTCTTGTGCTTGGTGCTAAGGTGTCTGGCCATGACTACTCGGGTGCTATCGCAGGATACAAAACCAGTAACAGCACCCTCACCGCCAACTACTATCACGATAGTGAAGTGGACAACACCGATAACAGAAGTGGCGCCTATATCAATGTAGGCGTTGGAATAGGCAGCGGCAGCGAAGACCAGGAAGGAGCGCGCAGCGTCCATGCCCTCACCCTGCCCGACGGCGTCACCGCCACGGGCGAGAGCGTTGATATCGATGGCGCGACACACTATGCTGCAGGCACTACCGTCACGCTTGCTTGCAGCAATGTGCCCGAGGGCTATATGGTGAAATATTCGGTTGACGGCAACACCATCACGGGCGACACCATCACGATGCCCACCGCCGATGCCACCGTCACAATGCAATTAATTGCTATCGACTACTCCATCACACTGCCGAGCCAGACCCCGCACGGCACTGTCACCAGCGACAAGGCCACCGCCATCGTGGGCGAGACCGTGACGCTCACCGTGACCCCCGACGCGGGCTATGCCCTGGGCTCGCTCACCGTGATGAACGGTGACACGCCCGTTGCAACCACTGCGGGCGCGAACGGCACCCACACCTTTGAGATGCCCGCCGCCCCCGTGACTGTGGCAGCTGAGTTTGTTTTGCCCATCGATTCCATCAACTTCCCCGACGCGAACTTCCGCGACGACCTGCTGTCGCAAACCTACGGCAGCGACCGCGTGCTCACCGACGAGGAGATTGCCGAAATCACCTCGATCTTTGTCAGCACCATGAGTATAGCCGACTTGACGGGCATCGAGCATCTCACCGCCCTGAAGCAACTTTACTGCTCCAACAACCAGCTGACGTCGCTCGACGTGAGCCATAATACTGCATTGACAGAGCTTCAGTGCAACAAAAACCAGCTGACGGCGCTCGACGTGAGCCACAACACCGCATTGGAAATGCTTCAGTGCGGCGAAAACCAACTCTCCTCGCTCGACGTGAGCCACAATACTGACTTGAAGCGACTTTACTGCAGCGACAACCAGCTGACGGCGCTCGACGTGAGCCACAACACCGCCTTGCAATCGCTTTACTGCGGCAGTAACCAGTTGACGACGCTTGACATGAGCCACAACGCCTACTTGACAAGGCTTCAGTGCAGCGAAAACCAACTCTCCTCGCTCTACGTGAGCCACAATACTGACTTGAAGCAACTTTACTGCAGCGGCAACCAGCTGACGGCGCTTGACGTGAGCAACAACACCGCCTTGACAGAGCTTTACTGCAACAACAACCAATTGCAGATGCTTGACGTGAGCCACAACACCGCATTGGAATGGCTTTTCTGCAACAACAACCAGTTGACGGCGCTTGACGTGAGCCACAACACCGCATTGACAGAGCTTCAATGCGACGACAACCAAATCTACGGTGATAACATGGCGGCATTGGTTGCCGGCCTGCCCACCGTGGCGGGTAATAGCGGAACATTCCGTGTCATCAACCTGGATTCCGACACCGAGCAGAATGTCATCACCACCACGCAGGTGACGACGGCGCGAGGCAAGAATTGGGAGGTGCTTGGCCGCACAAATGATAATTGGAGGGAATACGACGGCAGCGCCGAAGGCTTAGCCATCGATTCCATTAATTTCCCCGATGCGAACTTCCGCAACTATCTGCTGTCGCGACCCTACGGCAGCGACGGCGTGCTCACCGACG
>JBGUHM010000010.1:0-5322 GCA_045112115.1 Sodaliphilus sp.
TGTACAGCGGGTTGTACAACACCATGATGCCGCTGTATCTCAACCCTTCGGACGGCGACAACCAGCGTCTGCTGCAGGCCGTGCAGCTCGGAGTACTGGACGACGACATCGACACCGCGCTCGAGGCTCTATAAGGCGATACTTGCAGGAAACACCGCCTCCAAATATGACCTCAACGGAGACGGCAGTGTGAACGTGGGCGATGTGAGCGCACTCTACCAACTGATTATAGGACACTAACGAAAGTTGAATTAAAAGTGAAGATTGGAAACATAGACTTAGGCGACCGCCCGGTGCTGTTGGCCCCGATGGAAGACGTGACCGACCTCTCGTTCCGTACCATCTGCCGTGAGCAGGGGGCCGACATGGTGTACACCGAGTTTGTGAGCGCCGACGCTATCATCCGAAATATCGACAGCAGTCTGAAGAAACTCACCATCAATCCCAAAGAGCGTCCGGCAGCGATACAGATATACGGCCGCGAGGTCGGGCCGATGGTTGAGGCCGCCCGAATAGCCCAGGAGGCTCATCCCGAAGTGATTGACCTGAATTTCGGCTGCCCGGTGAAGAAAATCGCCAACAAGGGTGCCGGCTCGGGTCTGTTGCGCAATATCCCGCTGATGCTTGAGATTACCCGCGAGGTAGTGAAGGCCGTCGACGTTCCGGTCACGGTTAAGACGCGCCTGGGGTGGGACCACAACAGCAAAATCATTGTTGAACTTGCCGAACAGCTGCAGGATTGTGGAATATCAGCCATCACCATCCACGGCCGCACGCGCTCCCAGCTCTACACTGGCACGGCCGACTGGACGCTTATCGGCGAGGTGAAGAACAATCCTCGTATGACGATTCCGGTGATAGGCAACGGCGACATCACCACCCCCGAGCAGCTTCGCGACCACTACGACCGCTACGGTGTGGATGCGATTATGGTGGGCCGTGCTTCCATAGGTGCCCCCTGGATATTCCGCGAGATGAAGCAGTACCTGCTCACGGGCCAAATACCCGAGATTCCCTGGCAGGAGAAGATGGCATTGATACGCCGGCAGATTGAGGAGTCGATTTCTCGCATCGACGAGTATCGCGGCATTCTGCACATCCGCCGTCACCTCGCTGCCACACCTGTGCTCAAAGGCATCCGCGACTTCCGCCCAGTGCGCATCGCGATGCTTCGGGCCGACACCCGTGACGCTCTGCTGTCGATCCTCGACCATATCGAGCGAGATATACTTCCCAATGCTGAATATCAAGCCAGTTAAAGCCTCAATGCGTTATGGAATATCCGATGAATTTCTACTATAAGAAATCGAGAGCTGTGATGCTGTTTGGTCTTCTTGCATTCCTGACAGTAGTGGTGGCTGTCATGGTGTTGGTAGAAAGATTCCATATTTACAGTTTGTTGGTACTTGCTTTATTGGTTCTCCTTTATTATTCATTCTGGAAACATATAAGGCGCGGCATCATGATATTCCGTAACGTCCCATGCCTGACTCTTTACAGCGACCGCCTGCTTGCCGACCCCGAATTATTAGGCGGCGAGCGCCGTGTACTGATTCGTTTTGACGAGATTGAGGATATTGATTGTGATTATGATGACTATTGCACAATGAATGTTCGCTGCTCCGATCCTCGTCCGTTCTATGCCAGCAACCGCAATGCTCTTGAGTTTATCAGCCAGATTAAAGGCTTTGAAGAACTCGTGTTTATTATGCCTTTGAGCGGTGTTGCCGGTGGTTGGAAATATGCTTTCTACTCGATTCGCGACACTTTCTACGATTATTACGATAAAGCCCATCAGACATAATGCATTATGGACAATACGGTTTATTTCTATAAGAAGAAGTCATCGTCGGTGGGATACTTGATTTTGAGTATCTTGCTGATGGCCATATTATTCTATGCGACAGTTTTCATGAAAGATGTCACCGTCTTTAATAGAATTTTTTGCGGCTTAGGCTTCCTGATTTTCGGTGCCGCCACGTTGGTGATGGCGAAGCAGACCATACGTGCATTCAAGAAAGTGCCGTGCATCACTCTTCACAACGACCGGCTGATTTCCGACCCGCAAATGGACCAGAACGAGAACCAGGTATTGGTACAATTCGACGAGGTGGACCGTCTCGAATATAAGACCTACACTCGCCACAGTACGCGTGCGCATCAGCGCACGAAGCTGCACATGATTGCCGTGTACAGCGCCAATCCTGCCAAATTCAACGCTCGTAACCCGAACGCCCGTAAGCTTGTGCCGAGCCTCTCTCGCTACATCCGCGACGACATCGTGTTCATGATACCGCTTGATGGCATAGTTGGAGGCCGCAAAGCCGCCATCGAAATCATCATCGACACGTTCAACCGCTACAAAAGTTCCCAACCCACCGAATATTTTAACCAATAAATAAAGACAACAATGCATAGTATTATTTCAAACCTAAAACTGCGCTCGCTATTGACGGCATTGCTTCTTGCTTTTGCCGTTATGTCGACGACCACAAGCTGCATAACCTCTCATGCCATCTTCATCGAGGATGGCGAAGTTGACAATGCCGACTTCAACGACAGTGTCAACGACGACCTCGAACATAACAGCGAAATGGACTTGGACATGGAGGAACGTTATTGAAAATCAACGGAGTATAAATATATAAATAATTTGAAATTATGATTTGGCTTTGGATTTTAATTGGAGTAGTGGTTTTGTTGGCCATTGTGATTCCTTTGGTGGTGTTTCTGGTTATCCAGCCCAAGAAACCTCGCAAGCCGCGTCCGCCGTTCCCGTTCCGTTGAACGGCGATCAAAGGTTTATACCATCAATTTTGTGACTGTTTCACAAAAAAGTGCTAACTTTGCGCCCTCAAATCACGCGGAGCATAGTTGCGCCGTGTTTTACTGGACATTAACATAAAACTTGAATGAAACGACTTATATCACTACTGACATTGGTGACATTGACGGCCGGCCTCGCTCTGGCTGCTGATGTGAAATTTGATTTCAGCACAGGCTACAGCGACTATCAGGTTCTCGAAACGGAGACCAATAGCGGAGTGTCGATTGGTTTTTCCAAAGGCGGAAGCAATATGGCTCCACAATGGCTTATTTCGCAGAGTTGTCTTCGTGTTTACGCCAAGAACGTCGTCACTTTCTCGTGTGAGAAAGACATCGAGGCGTTCAAGATTTATTTCAAGACCTCTGACCGGAACTTTACCGCAGGAACCAAAGCAGCCCCGACGGTGACGCCTGGCACTTATACCGAGAGCGGCACCACGGGAGTGTGGAGCGGCAGTGCCACAAAAGTCACTCTCACCGCTGGCGGCACCAGCGGCCACGCTCGCATCGACTCCATCGTGGTCACTATTCACGGAGACGCCCCCGTCGGCACTGTGCCCAATCCTGTGATTTCGCCATCGAGTGCGGTATTCAGCGACACGCAGACGGTGACCATCTCGTGCTCCGACCCTGAAGCCGATATACATTACACCCTCAACGGCAATACCCCCGATGCCACCAGCGCGCTCTACACCGAGCCGCTTACGCTTACCGCGACCACTACGGTCAAGGCCATCGCTGTCAAGGGCGATGTGGTGAGCCAAGTGGTCACTGGTCAGTTCGACAAAGAACTGGGTGTGTCGAGCGTGTCGGAGTTTCTGTCTCAACCCGATGGAGTGAGGATGGTGTTCAACTGCCCCGTAACGGTGATATACCAATACGAAAAGCATCTCTTTGTTCAGGATGAATGGGGGCTTGGAATGCGTGTGTTCGGCAACACCGGTCAGACCTATCTGCCCGGATATGTGATACCTGCGGGCTTCACCGGCACAAAGGCGCCTTATGGCGGCGAGTCGGAACTCGATATCTATTATACCGACAATTTCCAGCCTTCGAGCGGTCGTGGCACAATGCTCATGATGACCATTACCCCCGAGGACATCAACACGCTTTATCATGCCGACTATGTGCTGCTGCGCAATGTGGCCATCTCAGATGTCACCAGCGACGGCAATTTCACCATCACCGATGAGAGCGGCCGCAGCGGCATGGGGTATACCGGCACGCTGCACGTCGACTTGCCCGCGGACCTCAGCGTTCGCTACGACATGCTGGGCGTGATAGGGTCGCACTATACGCTCAACACCATATACCAGTTCCTGCCCATCCGTTTTTATGTTCACGGCGACCTTAATGTCGATGGTACGGTGAACGTGGGCGATGTGAGCGCTCTGTACGCCTGGATACTTGATCCCGAGGAATTTTCCGGCGGGTCGCTTCCAGAGGGCATGTACACCGAGTATGAACTATTCCGTCTGCAATGCGACATGAACTGTGACGGCGAAGTGAACGTGGGCGATGTGAGTGCCCTTTATAAGACTATTTTGAAATAATATTTACAAACAATAAACTATAAAACATGATTAAGAAAGCTTTATTTACATTGGTGGCCGCGTTGCTCACGCTATCGGCCTACGCCATTCCGGCAGCGCCCAGGGCTCATAAATACGTTCAGCCCGACGGCACTACCGTCACGGTGAAGCTTCACGGCGACGAGTTCTATCACTATGCAACGACGCTCGACGGCTACACCATCGCAATGAACAGTAAAAAGTACTATGTGTATGCCGAAAAGGTAAACCAGAGTCTGGAACTCACATCGGTAGTGGCTCACGACCTGGAGTCGCGCACCGCCGCCGAGAAGGCGTTTGTCGGTAAACTCAACACCTACGAGATTGACAATGACAAGGTGGAAAGCGGACGCAGTCTACGCGCTCGCCGTGGCCTCAATACCGTCCAGAAAGCGCGTCCGTTCGACTTCTCGAAGTTTCATGGCCTACTGGTGCTGGTGAATTTCAAAGACTCCGTTTTCTCGCGCTCCGACGCCAATGCATTCTACACTCGCATGCTCAACGAGGAGAACTATAGCGGCTACACCAACGAGGACGGCTCGTCCAACCCCTTCGGCCGCTGCACCGGTAGCGTGCGCGACTATTTCAGTGACAACAGCAACGGCGAGTTTGCCCCGCAGTTCGATGTGTTGGGTCCGGTGAGAGTTGACAACTTCGGTATCAATGACGGTAACGCAAAGAGCGACTCGATATTTATTGAGGCCTTGCGGAAACTCGACCCTCAAGTTGACTTTTCGAAATATGACAATGACGGCAACGGTGAAATCGATATGATTTACTTCATTGTCGCCGGTAGCGGATCGAACGCCGATCCCGACAACCCCGACCACCTGTGGCCCTACAAGAGCAACATGTATTGGTATGATGTCAATCTCGACGGCAAGAGATTCTCTACTTATGCCTGCTCGACCGAGTTCCTGTACAA
>JBGUHM010000011.1:0-11188 GCA_045112115.1 Sodaliphilus sp.
CCAGATGAAATCAACCGACATCTGCAAGGACGATGACGGCGGCGAGACAGCCAAGCACACCGGCGGTCTGTCGCTCAGCGAAAACAACGATACCGGCGAGGACTGGAGCGGCATGCGTGACCTCGACCACAAGAGCGCCAATGTGCAGACGTGCGTTAAAGCCTATGAGGATTACCTGCTCAACGACCTGGGATACACCGGATTCCGTTACGACATGACCAAGGGCTTCGGAGCGCAGTATGTCGCCGAGTACAATGCAGCCTGCAACGTGCAGTACAGTGTGGGCGAGTATTGGGACGGCAACACTACGGCTCTGAGCAACTGGATTGCCAACTGCAGCGTAAACGGTGTGAAGCAGAGCGCCACGTTCGACTTTGCCTTCCGCTACGCCGTGCGTGACGTAGTGCGCGGCCGCCGCGACAACGGCACAACCGTCAATTGGAGCAGCCTCGGTGTGGCGGGCATCGCTGCCGGCTCCAACAAGCGCTATGCCGTGACCTTCGTCGAGAACCACGACATGCAGGACCGCGGCAACGTTACCAATTACACCGCCGACCCGATTACGAAAGACACTCTGGCCGCCAATGCCTATCTGCTGGCTATGCCCGGCACGCCCTGCGTGTTCCTCCCCCACTGGAAGGACTATATGAAAGAAATCAAACAGATGATTGATGTGCGCAAACTCGTGGGTATCACCAATCAGAGCACTGCACGAAAGATTACCGGCACCAGCGGCAACTTCAGCGCGTTCCTCATCAACGGTGAGGGCGACAACAAACTGCTGGCCGTGGTAGGTCCTGACGCCAAGTCCTATAATGCCTCGTCGCTTTCCACTTTCTCGGGAACAGAAATCCTGAGCGGCTACCACTACCGCTATTTCGTGAGCGACAATATGGTCTTTGCCAATCCCGACATGCCCAGCGGCAGCTACCGTGATGCGATAGAAGTCACGCTGACGGCCATCAATGCGCCCGCTGGCACTATGATTGCCTACACGCTCGATGGCAGCAACCCCACAGCTTCAAGCAGCAAGCTGGCTTCAGGTGGCAAACTGACCGTCTCGGCCGACTGTGTGCTGAAATGCGCCGTGAGCACGAACCTGTCGACGGTGACCACACGCAACTACACCATCATCGACACTTCGCAAGAAAAGGATATCACGATTTATGTGAACCTCGACTCGGTGGCCGACACATGGACCTCGGGAGTGAACTACCACACCTGGGGCGGTGACGGCACTCACGGCACTACGTGGCCCGGGGCAAAAGCAGAGGGTACTAAACTGATTGACGGCCGTACCTGGTATTACCGCAACTATATCCTTCACGGCGGCGACGACTTGATCAACATCGTCCTTTCCACCGGCACCGGCAGCCCGCAGACCGTTGACATCAACAACGTGACCGACACCAAGTATTATGAGGTGTCGAAAACCAAGTCGGGTACGAAGCACACTGTTAAAGACGTGACAGGAAGCATGCAACCCGCTCCCATCCCGGGCGACCTCAACGGCGACGGCAACGTCAACACCGGCGACGTGTCGACTCTCTATGCCGCGATTCTCAGCGGCAACTCCGCCCCCCGGTTCGACATCAACGGTGACGGTAACGTGAACACCGGCGACGTATCAACCCTTTACGCCATCATACTGGGCTCATAAACGTAAAAATGCGACTTATGATAAAGAAGCCGGTTCCGTTGCGGGAGCCGGCTTCTTCTTGTAGTATTAGGAGAGCGTTTACTGTGTGTGTCAGAGGAGTTTCTCGAGGTTGCGGGTGTTTTCGGCGATTTCTTCCTGAGTGACCTCGTAATTGGATAGGTCGTTGGCGAAGTAGCGGTCGTAGGCCGTCATGTCGATTAGTCCGTGTCCCGAGAGGTTGAAGAGGATGGTCTTTGCCTTCCCTTCAACTTTACACTTCAGAGCCTCGCGTATGGTTGCGGCGATGGCGTGTGACGATTCGGGCGCGGGGATGATGCCTTCGCTGCGGGCGAACATCGCCGCGGCTTTGAACGTCTCGAGCTGCGGTATGTCTACTGCGTCGATAATGTTGTCGTGCTTCAGTTGGCTGATAATCGAGCCTGCGCCGTGGTAGCGCAGTCCGCCGGCGTGAATGTTGGCGGGCTTGAAGTTGTGTCCCAGAGTGTACATCGGGATGAGCGGAGTGTAGCCGGCTTCGTCGCCGAAGTCGTACTGGAACACGCCTCGCGTGAGCTTCGGGCACGACGCCGGTTCGGCAGCCAGGAACAATGTGTCGGGCCGCTCGCCGCTGAGTTTATGCCTCAGGAACGGGAACGCCAGACCGCTGAAGTTGCTGCCGCCGCCGAAGCAGGCAATCACCATGTCGGGGTATTCGCCCGCCATTTCCATCTGTTTCTCGGCTTCGAGTCCTATCACCGTCTGGTGCAGCGACACATGGTTGAGCACCGACCCGAGCACATATTTGCAGTTGGGCGTGGTTGTTGCGAGTTCCACGGCTTCGCTTATGGCGGTGCCGAGCGAGCCCTGGTGGTTGGGCGACTGCGTGATGATGTCCTTTCCGGCCCGTGTCGACATGCTCGGCGAGGCGATCACCTCGGCGCCGTAGGTCTGCATTATCGACCGGCGGTAGGGCTTTTGCTCATATGAGATTTTCACCATGTACACCGCCAGCTCGAGGCCGAAATGCTTTGCTGCCAGCGACAGCGCTGCGCCCCATTGTCCGGCTCCTGTCTCGGTGGTGATGTTGGTCACGCCCTCCTGCTTGCAGAAATATGCTTGAGGGATTGCCGAGTTGAGTTTGTGCGAGCCCACGGGACTCACGCTCTCGTTCTTATAATATATGTGTGCGGGAGTGTCGAGCAGTTTCTCTAAACCTTCAGCGCGCACCAGCGGTGTGGGTCGCCATATGCGGTACATCTTTCTCACCTCGTCGGGTATCTCTATCCAGCGGTCGGTAGTATTCAACTCTTGTTCTGAAGCCGCTTTCGAGAATATCGGGTAGAGGTCCTCGGCTTTCAGCGGCTGTTTGGTTCCCGGATGGATCAACGGTGCCGGTTTTTGCTTCATGTCGGCCACCACGTTGTACCATGATTGCGGAATGTCTTTCTCACTGAGTAAGAATTTCTTAATGTCCATGCAAAAATGTAGTTAAACGTAAATATTTATAATAAAATCACGAAATAATATGCAAAATTAAGCAGAATTCTGCATATGGCCAAATTTTTCACAAAGTTTTTACAAAAAAGTTTTGCACAGGACGAGAGACGGTTTGTCTCAGTTTGTCTCAATTTGTCTCAATTTGTCTCACTGATTTTTCATTTAAAGCGTTGTGGATTAGGGGTATATGTCCATTTTGTCTCATTTTCTCACGGGAAGGCATATGTGAGACAACGATGAGACTTGAAAACTTGCCGACATGGCTTTTTTCGCTGTCAAACGATTGCGTCTGGCTGTTACTGCGGCTTTAGCAATTCTTTCATGCGTTAAAAAAGAAAAAAAGAATGAAATTATTTTGCTAAAAGGTGGTACAAGTAATCAAAATTTAATACTTTTGCAGTCCGAATTGCGTGAAAAACGGAGTTGAAAGCGCCTTTTTCAAGCACGAAGCAGAGTGTAATTAATAGATTGATAACAAAATAAACAATAAGAATAAAAGTATTTCTATGGGTCTTTTCTCATTTACACAGGAGATAGCAGTCGACTTAGGAACTGCGAATACGATTATCATACACAACGACAAGATCGTGATTGACGAACCCAGTGTGGTCGCTCTCGATGCAAAAACAATGAAACCTATAGCCGTTGGTGAAACCGCTCGCCAGATGCACGGCAAGGTACACGAAGGAATAAAGACCGTCCGTCCGTTGCGCGACGGTGTGATTGCCGACTTCCAGGCTGCCGAGGAGATGATTCGCGGCATGATAAAGAAAGTGAGCAAGAAGAACCACTGGTTCTCGCCCTCGTTGCGCATGGTGGTGTGTATCCCCTCCGGTTCGACCGAGGTCGAGATTCGTGCCGTGCGCGACTCCAGCGAGCATGCCGGCGGCCGCGACGTGTATATGATTTATGAGCCTATGGCTGCCGCTCTGGGTATCGGCCTCGACGTGCTTGCGCCCGAAGGCAACATGATTGTCGACATAGGTGGCGGTACCACCGAGATCGCTGTGATTTCGCTGGGTGGTATCGTGAGCAACAAGAGCATCCGTATCGCTGGTGACGACCTCACCGAGGACATCGTGGAGCACATGAGTCGCGCGCATAATGTAAAGGTTGGCGAGCGCACTGCCGAGCTTATCAAAATCAACGTGGGTAGCGCTCTGACTGAGCTTGACGAAGACGCTCCCGAGGACTACATCGTGCACGGCCCGAACAAGATGACGGCTCTGCCTATGGAGGTACCGGTGTCCTATCAGGAGATTTGCCACAGTATCGAGAAGTCGATTTCGAAGATTGAGGCCGCTGTGCTCAGCGCACTCGAGCAGACTCCTCCCGAACTGTATGCCGACATTGTGAAGAACGGTGTGTATCTGGCTGGTGGCGGCGCTCTGCTGCGTGGCCTCGACAAGCGTTTGACCGACAAGATCGGCATCAAGTTCCATGTGGCCGAGGATCCGTTGCACGCTGTGGCAAAGGGTACGGGAGTCGCGCTGAAGAATATCAGCCGCTTCAAGTTCCTCATGCGATAAGAGACATACAATCGTATTTTACGAACAAGTGGGCGGCATAACAGTGTCGCCCGCTATAAAATAAGTGCACCGCCTTTTTTAGTACATGAACAATCTGCTGAATTTCTTGATTAAGCATAGTGCGTGGTTCGTCTTCATCCTGTTGATGACGTTCAGCACCATCTTGTTGGTTAAGAACAATCCCTATCAGCAGACGGTGTATCTCACGAGTGCCAATGCCCTGTCGGCTACCGTGTTCAATGCTTTCAGCTCAGTGACATCCTATTTCCACCTCAAGGACATCAACGCCGACCTTCAAGACCGCAATGCCCTTCTCGAGATGGAACTGATCAACATGCGTCAGGAGCTGAACGAGTACAAAATGATGGCAGGCGACACGCTCATGTCTTCGCGAGCCGAAGTCAAAGACCAGTACAGTTTCGTGGTGGCGCGTGTAATCAGCAACAGCATCAGCGAACGATACAACTACATCACTATCAACCGCGGCAGCGCCGACGGCATCAAGCCCGAGATGGGAGTGATTGACCAGAACGGCATCGTGGGCATAGTGAATGTGGTGGGACGGCACTCATCGCGTGTCATTTCGTTGCTGAACACCAATCTGAGTCTGTCGTGCAAACTCCGCGGCAGTGAGTATTTCGGCAGTCTGGTGTGGGACGGCAAGGATTCGCGCTACGCCATGCTGCAGGAGCTGCCCAAGCATTGCGAGTTCAACAAGGGCGACACCGTGGTCACCAGCGGTTTCTCGGCAATTTTCCCCGAGGGGCTGATTGTGGGCACCGTGGAGAGCAAGCCCAAGAATGCCAGCGACAACTTCGTGTCGTTGCGGATTCGTCTGTCCACCAACTTCGCCCAACTGTCGACCGTACGCGCCATCGACAACAAGCTCAAACCCGAGTTGCGCCGCATCACGGCCAAGGACGAGAAGGACGACACCACTCCCAACGCACCTAAAAAGAAGGAAGGAGGCGAGAAGTGACCAAGACCGTGATACAGTTCGTGATTCTGGCTGTGGTGCTTCTGCTGGTGCAGGTTATTTGCAGCAAGATAGTGTTTTTTGGTGTGGCCATGCCCATCGTCTACATCTATCTGTTGCTGCGTCTGCCCATCAACCTCCACAACAACTGGACGTTCATCATCGCTTTCGTCATGGGTCTGCTGGTCGACGTGTTCAATAACACGGCTGGCATGAACGCCATGTCGGCGCTCATCATGTGTGTCGTTCGTCAGCCGGTGTTCAACCTCTATATCTTGCGTGACGACGAGAACAGTGTGCTGCTGCCGTCAATCGACAGTGTGGGTTTCGGCAATTATCTCAAATACATGTCGACACTGGTGGTAATATTCTGTGCCAGCCTGTTCTTTATTCAGGCGTTTACCTTGCGCGACTTCCCGTTGACGCTCATGCGCATCGTTTTCAGCAGCGTGTTGAGCATTGTGCTTATTTTGGGTATTGACAGTTTAGTGAGCACTCGCCGTGAGAAAAGACTATAATCTTGAGAAGAGGCGATATGTGGTGGCCGGTTTCATCGTCGTGATTGTGGTCATCTACCTTATCAGGCTGTTCCAGTTGCAGGTCGCCGACCAGCAATACCGCGCCAATGCCGACAGCAACGCCTTGCTCCGTCGCACCACTTTCCCCTCCCGCGGACAGATTTACGACCGTAACGACAGTCTGATTGTGTTCAACCAGGCTGCTTACGACCTGGTGTTCATTCCCAAGGATGTCCAGCCGTTCGACACAACGGCCCTGAGCCGCACGCTGCTCATGACGCGCCCGGAGTTCGACTCGATATGGAGCCGCGTGAACGACCCGCGCAAAAACGCCAACTACTCGTCCTACTCGCAGCAGACGCTGCTGAAGCACCTCTCGCCTGAAGACTACGGACGCATCAAGGAGCAGCTGTACCGTTTCCCGGGTTTCTTCATCGTTCAGCGCATCCTGCGCCAATACAACTACCACGTGGCGTCGAACGTCTTGGGCAACATCCGCGAGGTGAACGAGCGCGACATCGAGAAAGACGATTACTACCGTCCCGGTGACCTCACCGGCGACCTCGGGGTGGAGAAGAGTTACGAGAAATACCTTCGCGGCCGCAAGGGCGAGGAAATCCTCTTCCGCGACGCGGTGGGTAAAATCAAAGGCAAATACAACAACGGTGCCGAAGATATCGAGCCCATTGCCGGTAACGACCTCAAGCTGAGCATCGACATCGCACTGCAGCAGTTCGGCGAGACTCTCATGCAGCATAAAGTGGGAGCCATTGTCGCCATCGAGCCGAAGACCGGCGAGGTGCTCGCCCTGGTCACCAGCCCCAACTACGACCCGGAGTTGCTCGTGGGTAAGGAACGCGGCAAGAACTACGCCGAACTGGTGAACACCAAAGACAAGCCGCTGTTCGACCGCTCGATTCAGGCGGCCTACCCTCCCGGCTCTACTTTCAAGCCCACCCAGGGACTGATTTTCCGTCAGGAGAAGATTGTCGACCTGTCGACGGCCTATCCCTGCTACCGCGGTTTTGTCAACGCCGGTATGCGGGTGGGATGCCACGGCCACGGCTCCCCTATCGCGCTCAAGCCTGCTCTTCAGACCTCTTGTAACGCCTACTTCTGCTGGGGCTTGAAGCATATGCTCGACAGCAAGAAGAAATACGGCTCCACGGCAAAGGCGTTTGAGCTGTGGAAGGACTATATGGTTTCGCAGGGTTACGGCTACAAACTCGACATCGACCTGCCTGGCGAAAGCCGCGGTTTCATCCCCAATGTGGCTTATTACGACAAGATGCTCGGTAAGGGGCAGTGGAGCGCCAACTCCATCATCTCTATCGCCATTGGCCAAGGTGAGATTCTTGCCACGCCGCTGCAGATTGCCAATCTCGCCGCCACCATCTCCAACCGCGGCTATTACGTCACGCCGCATGTGGTGAAAGAGATCGTTGGCATAGGCATCCTGAAGAAATACACTGTGCGACACTACACCAAAATCGACACGGTCTATTACAAGGATATTGTGGAGGGAATGCGCATGGCAGTCACCGGCGGTACATGCCGCAAGGCCAATATTCCCGGACTGAACGTTTGCGGTAAGACCGGTACGGCACAGAACCCGCACGGCCGCGACCACTCGGTGTTTATGGGCTTCGCACCTATGGAAGACCCGAAGATTGCCATCTGCGTCTTTGTCGAGAACGCCGGTTTCGGCGCAACCTTCGCGGTGCCTATCGGTGCGCTGATGATTGAACGCTACCTGAAAGGTGCGTCCTCGGGATTGGACTCTTCGGCCAGCTCGATGGCTTCGCAATGGACAACCAAGTAATTGCGTTAAACTTCAATGGAAAGGAATGATAACGGAAATAGCTCGCTGTTCAAGAGTGTTGACTGGTTGACAGTCATCCTTTACGCCATTCTCGTGGTATTCGGTGCCGTGAGCATCTATGCGGCGACCTACGATTTCGACTCGTCGAGCATGTTCGACCTCTCGACCTATTCCGGTAAGCAGTTCATGTGGATTGGGCTGTCGTTCTTGCTGGGTTTGGTGCTGCTGCTCATCGACCGCCGCATCTACGAGGCCTACGCCTACCCTATCTATGCCGTGATGATTGTACTGCTAATCGTCACCGCTTTCGTCGCGCCCGATATCAAGGGCTCGCGTTCTTGGCTGAAGTTCGGTCCGGTGAGCCTGCAGACGGCCGAGTTCGCGAAGACCGCGACGGCATTGGCGTTGGCCAAGCTGTTCAGCACTTACGGCTTCCAGCTCAAGGACAAGAAGAGTTATCTCATCACCTGCGGAATTATCCTCCTGCCCATCCTGTGCATCATTCTCGAGCGCGAGACTGGTTCGGCACTGGTTTATTTCTCGTTCGTGTTTGTGCTCTACCGCGAGGGCATGACCGGCTTTGTGCTGTTCGCCATCCTCAGCGCCATCGTTTATTTCGTGCTTGTGCTGAAGTTCGCCGCCACGCTCATCATGGGCATCCCGCTGGGTGTGTTCATTATCTTTGTGATAGTGATGGTGCTGACTGTGGTCATGCTGCTGTTCTACTGCCGCTCGTTCATTTTGGGCCGCAATGTGGGACTGTGGTATATCGGTACCGGCCTGTTGGCGGGAGCGCTGGCCTTTTTCGGCATAGTGATCAACGGTTACGTCTTCTTCTTCACGGTAATCGGCGTGTCGGTGGCTTATCTGCTGTTTGCCATGTTCCACGACGATATGCGCAAGGTGTTGACCACGATAGCCTTTATAGTGGTGTCGATAGTGTTTATGTTCACCGTGAACTTCGCCTTCAACAACATCCTAGAGCCGCACCAGCAGCAACGCATCAAGGTGGCGATCGGTGTCGACGACGATGTGCGCGGAGCCGGCTACAACGTGAACCAGTCGAAAATCGCCATCGGCTCGGGTGGTCTCACCGGACGCGGATTCCTGCACGGCACGCAGACCAAGCTCAAATATGTGCCGGAGCAACATACCGACTTCATTTTCTGCACCATAGGCGAGGAAGAAGGCTTTGTGGGCGCCGCTGCGGTGGTTGTGCTGTTCTTGGCGCTGATATTGCGGGTGATTGCGATTGCCGAGCGCCAGCACACTGCCTTTGGCCGCGTGTATGCCTACTGCGTTGCCTCGATACTCATTTTCCACTTGTGCATCAACATAGGAATGGTGATCGGACTGTGTCCGGTTATCGGTATCCCCTTGCCGTTCTTCAGTTATGGCGGCTCGTCGCTGTGGGGCTTCACTATTCTGCTGTTTATCCTACTGCGCATCGACGCCAGCCGGGCCCAGTACGGTGTGTGGTAAATAATACTGACTGTGATGAATATAGGACAATATAACATATTGAAAGTGGCGAGAGAGGTCGATTTCGGTCTCTATCTTGCCGACCCTGAGGGTAACGAAGTGCTGTTGCCTAAACGTTATCTCACCGACGGGATGACCATAGGCGAAGAGCTGGAGGTGTTTGTCTACAACGACAGCGAGGGACGACCGGTGGCCACCACCGAGCGGCCGCATGCCGTCGTGGGGCAGTTCGCGCTGATGAAAGTCAACGCGGTCAACGCCGTGGGCGCTTTCCTCGACTGGGGACTGGTGGCCAAGGAACTGCTGGTGCCCTTCCGCGAGCAGCGTGTGAGGATGCAGGCAGGGCGCAGTTATATAGTATATGTATATCTCGATGAAGCCACCGGACGCGTGGTGGCAACAGCCAAGCTTGACAAGCACCTCAACGGCACGCGACCGCGCTACTATCATCGCCAGAAGGTTGACGTGCTCGTGGTGCAGCGCACCGAACTCGGCTTCAAAGTGATTGTCGACAACAGTCACTGGGGAATGGTCTACCAGAGCGAGACCTACCGCGCACTGAACGTAGGCGAGCACCACATGGGCTTCATCAAGCAGGTGCGCCCCGACGGCAAAATCGATGTCACGCTCGAGAAAATAGAGAAGATGCGCGTCGACGACCTTTCGGACCGTATCATGGACTACATGAAGAGCAACGGCGGCTCGATGGAACTGAACGACAAGTCGGACCCGAAGCTGATTATGGACACCTTCTCATGCAGCAAGAAAGACTTCAAGAAGGCTTTGGGCCAGCTTTACAAGCAGAAACTCATTTCGCTCACTCCAGCACCAACCATCATCTGATAATTATTACAAACCTATTAAACAACTACGATTATGTCAAACGGATACAACAACTATGGCGGTGGTTTCGACAACGACAAAACCATGTACGGCGACTACGAGCAGCAGCCCCAGCAGCCGCCCATGCCGCCTCAGGCACCGCAGCAGACACCTTACGGCCAGCAGCCCTATGGCCAGCAGCCCTATGGCCAGCCACAGTACCAGCAACCCTATGGCCAGCAGCCTTTCCCGCAGCCGCAGCCACAGTTTGAGCCGCAACGCCGGAAAAGTTCTCCCTGGGGATGGATTATAGGCGGAGCGATACTCCTGTCGGTGATTTCGGCAGTTGTCGTGTTCTTCCTGATGAGAGACGGTTCGTCGTCATCGAGCAATCTGGAGTCTACCTCGACGGCAACCGAGAGCACTACTCCGCAGTACGATAACGGGCTGTTCACATTCAAGGTCGCTTCCGATATCCCGCTGGTGGAAGAGAAGAAATCCGATAAAGTACACCGGTTTGAGAAAGAGTCCGGTGATTCGGTGGTTGACTATATGGTCATCGGGTTTGAGCCAGAGAAAACAGTGACCGATACTGAGATGAAGTCGGCGTCAAAAACTATTTTCGACAAGTTTGTCAGCGCTACGCCTGGAATGACCTACACTATCACTTCGACGGATAGCGAAATCAAAGGCGACCGGCAGATTTTGACTCAGAAAGCCGTTATGCGTATTAAATCTGATACTTTCAAGGGAACAGTGGTCGTGGTTCGCTCGTACAAGAAGCCAGCGATAGCGATTGTGGGTGCGTTCTACACCAACGACATTACTCCGGTTACCGACGATATCGTAGAGTCGATTGAATTCAAATGATGTCGACGGCATGAAAAAATCAGGTCGAGCCTT
>JBGUHM010000012.1:0-11491 GCA_045112115.1 Sodaliphilus sp.
TGTTTATTACCGAGGACTGCATGCGCTGCGACCTCGAGGGCATTCCGTCGATGCTCGTGCAACGTGTGGCGAAGATGTGTTCGGCCCACCACGTTAAGGGCGTAAAGGAGTTGCAGATTGACTGTGACTGGACCGAGACCTCTCGTGAGGCTTATTACAGTTTTTTAGAGCAGATGCGTCCCTCGCTCGACTCGCTGGGCTGGCGATTGTCGGCGACAATACGCCTTCATCAGCTGTCGATGTCGGCTCCTCCGGTCGACTATGGCGTGCTCATGGTCTACAATACGGGCGACTTCCGCGACCATGACTGCGCAAACCCCATCCTCACCGAGGAGGATGTCGCTCCATATCTTCGGCACCTTTCCGGCTACGACCTGCCGCTGTGTGCCGCATATCCCAATTTCGGTTGGAACCTGCTGTTCCAAGGCTCGGAGTTCAAGGCCATACTCTACGGCGACGATATGACCGACAGCACCGTCTACTCGCGTATCGACGACACGCGGCATCTGGTGGTGCAGTCGCGTTACCAGTACCAGTCGCTTGGGGGCACCGCTGTGCATCTCAATGCCGGCGACTCGGTGCTGACCCGTCTGCCGTCGTCGTCGACCATTCTGGCTGTTCACGACGCCCTGTCGCTCCGCAGGCCCTCCATTAACCGCCAGGTGATAATCTACTGTTTGGACAAGAACAATATTAACAACTATACAGCGAAACATTATGAAAAAGTTTTTCATCCTTAGCCTGTTGGCTGTCGCTGGTGTGATCCAGGCATTGGCCTGCGGTCCCTGGTCGAGACCCAACTACTACATGTTCCACGTCTATGACGACGGACTTTTCACCGACTATGACGAAGACTCGGCAGTGCCCACCGAGGCCGACAAGTTCTGGATTGACTATACCGGCGGTAAGGCCGATATGGGCGACGTCAACCGCCTCTCATGGGTCGATCTGGAGAAATGGAACAAGAGCGACAATGAGATTGTAAAGGCCATCATCGCAAAAAACGATTATGAGGCCGAAATCTATGTGAAGCGGCTCGTGAAGTACCTCAAGAACTGCGACAAACTCAACGGTGGCTCATGGTACTACCCCGACGAGGCCGAACTCGCCGAGGTCAACAAAGAGATGGAGGGCCTTCGCGCCCAAGCCATGGGCTATGAAGGAACACGCTTCAAAAACCAGTACGCGTTGCTGGTGATGCGCACCAACATGGTGCAGAAACGCTATCGCGAGAATCTGGACTACTGGCGCAACACCGCCAGCAAGTTGCCCAAGAGCGCGTACTCCAACCTCATGCGCGGAATCTACGCCAACGCGCTGTGCAACACCGGCGGTGAAGACGAGGCACGTCTTATCTACGCCGAGTTGGGCGACACGCGTTCGCTGGAGTGGATGCTTCGCAAGAAACGCAATCTGGCCGGCATCAAGGAGGAATATGCCCGCGACCCCAAGTCGCCCATGATTCCCTACTTGGTGGAGGACTTCGTGAACAACGCGCAGGAGACGATGGATGCCGACGGTGACGCCGAATGGGTGAAAACCGTGGGCCGCCGAGCCATTTACGCCCAGGAGGTGAAGGATTTCATCAGTTTTGCCGAGGGAGTGGCAAAGAAGAAAAACTGTCCCGACGGAATGATGTGGCTCAGTGCCGCCGGCCTGCTGAAATACTACCTTGGCGACAAGCAAGGCGGCTTGACCGCTTTGGAGAACTCGTTGAAACTCAAAGGCAACGAGCGTATGAAAAACAATGCCCGCTGGTGCCTGATACTCGTGAAGAGCGCTTCGATAACCAATTTCGACGATGCCACCCAGAAATGGCTGGCCGATGAGATGGAATGGCTCGAGATGATGGGCCGTCATAACGTGTATGCCAAAAATGCCACGAGCCGTATCGCCGACGAGGCACTTATGCCACTGTTCAAGAATGACAAACTGCATGCCATGGAGTTGCTCACGTGGCTCGATGCCAACGATGTGTCGAACTGGTCGGGCGAGTGTTATACTTTCATCGATCAGTGCACTGCTGCCGACCTTGAGCGGTTTTACAGCCATCTGAAGAGCGGCAAATTGTCACGCTTCGACGTTGTGGCCACTCGCGGCATCAAAATTGAACAGACACTTTACGATGATATGATGGGCACGAAACTCATCCGTGAAGGCAAGTTTGAACAAGCCATCCCGTATCTGGAGAAAGTGCCGCTGTCGTATATCTGCAAACAGGGCATTGCCCGCTATATGATGTACCGCGACTATAACACCGAGCGTTGGTTCAAGCGCCAGATTGTCGACTACGATGACGACCGCTACGCATACGAGGATTCCTACAATGTGAAGGAGAACCAGAAACTCACCTACTGCCGCAAGGTAGTGGCGTTGCAGAACCAGCTCGAGAAAGCCACCGGCGAGAAAGCCCATCAGCTTGAATATCAGTTGGCTAACCTCTATCTGCAGGCTGGCCACGACGGCGACTGCTGGTATCTGAGCAACTATTCGTGGAGTTCGTACTACGAATTGGGCGAGGGTCAGTTCGACTTCACCATCGCTGCCCAGAAGATGCTCGACCGCGCCTTCAAGACCGACGACCCCGAACTGCGTATGAAGACAGCTTACGCTCGCGCCTTCCTGCCTATCGAGACCTGCTGGGAGTACGATTACGACTACCGGACCGACAAGTATAAATGGAACTTGACGACCACCAACGGCTACAACTACTTTGCGCTGAAGTCGCTCGCGTCAATCAAGCGCACGGCAGGTAAGAGCTCGCCGCGCTACCTCACGCGCTGCGATGTGCTCAAAAACTTCATGGCCAGCACCCGTTGACGCCGTGATATAAAGAATCAATGATGGGGTCTTGCCGATTAAAGGCGAGACCCCATTTTTTTAGGATTCCCGCCATTTCATCGGGGAATTTGGTCGTTGATGATATATGGAGTCATCGCGTTTTTTGGTTATGTGTGTATGTTTTATTTACCTATGTGTTTTTGTTAATTAATAAGGTAAATCTTGTTTATGTGTAGAAAAAAGTGTATCTTTGCACTTTATTGCAGTGCTTATGAACAAAATGAAAAGAATGATGGCGGCGGCTCTGATTGCTGTGTGCGGCCTTACGGCGGCGGCGCAGCAGAGTGTGCACGCCGATACTATCAGCGGCGCCAACATGAACCGCGACCAAGTGGCGACGCCGCTTGACGCTATCAACGGCCGCGTAGCCGGTGTGGCCATAACGCCGAGCGGCAACGGAGTGGCGGCGATGAACGCTGTTCGTGTTCGCGGTACGACGTCGCTCACCGGCGGCAACGATCCTCTGGTGATTATCGACGGCGTTATGGGCGACCTCAGAACGCTCGCTGCTGTATATCCGGCCGACATCGAGAGTTTTACAATTCTCAAGGATGCCAGCGAGACGGCGCAGTACGGTTCTCGCGGTGCCAGCGGTGTGATTGTTGTGAACACCAAGAAAGGCGTAGGCGGTCACACGACGATTAACTACAACGGATCCTACGGTTTCGTCACGCCGTTCAAGCACCTGAAGATGCTCGACGCCGACGGCTACCGTCGTGAGGTGAAGGCTCGAGGCATGATGCTCATCGACCACGGCGCCTCCACCGACTGGCAAAGCGCAATCGAACGCACCGGCTGGCAGCACGACCACCATGTGGCATTCAGCGGCGGTGGCGGCAACAACGGCTACCGTGTGTCGCTTGGTTACCTGAGCCATGACGGTGTGATACTCCACGAAACCATGAGCAACCTCACTAGCAATATGAGTATGTACCAGCGGATGTTCAACGATTTGCTGGTCATCGACGTGGGAATGTTCGGCAGCGTCAGGAAAGACCAGACGGCGGTCTATAATGTCCAGAAGACGTTCTACTCGGCCGCCTGTTTCAATCCCACCTTCGGCACCGAGGGCTCTCTTGCCGAGGGTTATCCCGGCTTCACTTACGCCAACCAGATTAACCACCCGCTGGCACTCATGGACAGCCGCACCAACGACAAGACCACCCACCTGAGCGTTCATGCTAAATTGACGTTCAACCTCACGTCGCACTGGAAACTGAGCCTGTTCGGCTCCTACAGCCACAACGAGGTGGAGCGCTCGCAGTATCTGCCTACTCACATCTGGGCCGGCGGCCAGGCAATGCGCGCCAGCGACAAGACCGAGTCGCTGTTGGGCAACATCACGGCCAACTACGATGTCGCCATTGGCCGTCACACAATCTCGGCGATGGCGATGGCCGAGGCTCAGCGCGACAAGCGCAACGGTTTCGGCACGACAACGACCAACTTCACGTCGAACGTTATTGGCCTGTACAACATCCAGGCGGGTGCGCTCTCGCTGTGGGAGGGCACCACCAGCTACACCTCGTCGCCGTCGCAGGCCTCGTTTTTGGGAAGCGTCACCTGGGGCTACGACTCGCGTTACTCGGTTACGGCATCGGCCCGCGCCGACGGCTCGTCGCGTTTCGGTTCGGGCAACAAGTGGGGTTTCTTCCCGTCGCTTTCAGGCTCGTGGACACTCAAGAACGAGAGTTGGCTCCGCGACGTGGCGTGGCTCACCACGCTCAAGCTGCGTGCTGGCTTCGGTCTGTCGGGCAACCAGGGCGGCATAGGCGACTACACCACGCTCGATCTCGTCTCCCCCGGCGGTATAGTGCCTGTGGGTCAGGACCTGAAAGTGGCACTTGTGTCGCGCCGCAATGTTAACCCCGACCTCAAGTGGGAAGTGAAGCGCCAGTTCAACGTGGGTGTTGACGCGGCGTTTCTCGAAAACCGCATCATCGCGGGCATCGACTTCTATACCAGCAAAACCACCGACATGCTGTATAACTACACCGTCCCGGTGCCGCCGTTCCTCTATCCCACGATTATGGACAACTTGGGCTCGATGCGAAACAGCGGTACCGAGATTGCACTGGGCTTCACGCCGGTGAAGACGCGCGACCTCGAGCTCAACATCAACGCCAATATTACCTTTCAGCGTAATAAACTGCTGTCGCTCAGTGGATTCTACGGCGACACTTACATCACCGCGCCCGAGTATGTGGCCATTGCGGGCCTTAACGGCGCCGGATTCCACGGAGGCAACAACAATATAGTATATCAGATTGTGGGACAGCCGCTGGGCGTCTTCTACCTGCCGCATTCCGACGGACTGGCCAAAACAGAAGACGGAGGCATGATTTACACCATAGAGGACCTCAACAAAGACGGAGTGATTGACCTGAGCGACGGCGGCGACCGCTATGTGGCGGGCCAGGCCGTGCCAAAGACCCTGCTCGGCAGCAACATCAGTCTGCGTTACAAGCATTGGGACCTCTCAGTACAGATTAACGGCGCGTTCGGACACAAAATCTACAACGGCACCTCGCTCACCTACATGAACATGAACTCCCTGCCGGGCTACAACGTCTTGGCGGCCGCGCCGGCCGTCAATATCGTCGACCAGACAGCCACCGACTATTGGCTTGAGCGTGGCGACTATGTCAACATCGACTATGTGACGCTGGGATGGAATGTGCCTCTGCGCAGCCAGAAGGTGCTCAAGAGTATGCGCCTTTCGTTCACGCTAAGCAACATAGCCACCATCACCGGCTACTCCGGCCTTACACCGATTATCAACAGCAACAATGTGAATTCAACCCTCGGTGTGGACGACAAGCGCACCTATCCGCTGGCGCGCACGTTCACTTTGGGCGTGAGCATAATGTTCTAACCGATAAAACTCAACAGTTATGAGACATTATATAATAATACTGGCAATGGCAGCGATGGCGCTTTCGTCGTGCAACAAGTTTCTGGAGGAGAAACCGCATGACAGCATCCCCGAGGACGAGGCTTACGGCAACGCTGAGCAACTCCATCTCAACACTGTGGGAGCGCTGTATTCGTGCATTGGAGGCCATGTCGACAGTTACGGCCTGCAGGGCACGCGTCGCGGAGTGTACGACTTGAACACCTTCACCACCGACGAGGCCATTATCCCTACACGCGGCACCGACTGGTATGATGGCCGATTGTGGCAAGATCTCTATACCCACCGTTGGGGCACCGGCAACAGTGCTGTGAACGATACTTGGACCTACCTCTTCCAGACGATTATACGCTGCAACCATTCGCTGGAGGTGCTTCAGCGTTATAGCGACCGCACCTCGACCAACGAATTGGATAATATTACCGAGGTTCGTGCGCTTCGTGCGTTGTTCTACTTCTATGCTATGGACCTTTACGGGCGTGTGCCGGTGTTTACCACGTCGCAGCCCACGGCGGCCGAGTTGAAGCCACGTCCCCGAAGCGAGGTGTTCCGCTTTATCCGCGAGGAGTTGCAGGCCTCAATGCCGCTGCTGAAAGATGTGCACAGCAACAACCCCGGTGTTTGTTACTGCCGTATAACTCGTCCGGTGGCATTGTTTGTGCTGGCTAAACTGGCGCTTAACGGAGAGGTGTACGCGTGGGATGACTGGACCGCCAAGCCTCGCCCCGACGGCAAGTCGGTCACATGGACCATCAACGGAAAAACAATGAACACTTGGGAGGCCACCGTGTATTACTGCGATGAAATCGCCAAGGCCGGATATGCCCTTGAGCCGAAATTCAATACCAACTTCCAGGTCGACAACGAGATGTCGATAGAGAATATTTTCACTATTCCGATGGATAAATACTTGTACACCAATCAGTTCACCAACCTGTTCCGTTCGCGCCACTACAATCATGCGTCGGCACTCGGGCTCAACGGCGAGAACGGGTCGTGTGCGACAATAGAGGCGTTGCAAGCCTTCGGCTACGATACGCCCGCGCGGGATCCCCGCTTCGACCTCACGTACTATGCCGGCATGGTGTATGACTACGACGGTAACGAGGTGCTGCTCGACGACGGCACACCGTTGGTCTACATGCCTTGGGCTGTGGCGCTCGACATCAGCGGCACGAAATACGAGAAGACCGCTGGAGCGCGCATGCGCAAGTACGACGTCGACCCGACAGCAACCAAAGACGGCAACCAGAGCAACAACGACATCGTGCTGTTCCGCTATGCCGACGTGCTGCTCATGAAAGCCGAGGCGCTGGTGCGCAATCAGGGAGTGAACGCCGAGAGCACCGCGCTTGTGAACCAGGTGCGCTCCCGCGTCGATGCCGTTCCGCTTGGCTCGGCAACATTGGAACTGATACTGCGCGAGCGCCTGCTCGAACTGGCATGGGAAGGCTGGCGCCGCAACGACATGATACGCTTCGACACCTTTACCAAACCACGTTCGTCGGCCGAGACAACGTCGTACGAGAGCGACCACCATACCATCGTGTTCCCGTTGCCCGGTGAGTTCCTGATGTTGTGCAACGGAGAGCAGAACAAGGGGTATTGAGCCTAAAAAGGTAGGGCGGTTTGTCGAGGAAAAACAGGTATTCGTCTGCCCGAAAGCGGTGTAAGTCGCTTTGCTGAGAACCGAGATTAAACTTCATATTATTAACAATGTCAAAGAAGCAAACAAAATGAGAAACAAACGAAACAACAGAATATTAATCACATTAAAACATTATAGCGTTATGAAAAGGACAGTATTCAACTTGATGGCAGGCGCTTTAATAATGGGCGGCATCATGACTGCCGTTTCAGCACAAGCGCAAGATCGCCGAGGCGGTGGCAACATGGGCGGAAGCCGTGCCCCGCAAACCAGCCGTAGTATGTCGAGCAGCAGTTCGTCTTCTTCGCGGCCTTCAATGAGCACAAGCAGCGAGCGTCGTTCGAGTTCTTCGGCGATGCAACGCCAGCAACCGCAGGTGCAGCGTCAGCAGCCGCAGGTGCAGCAACGTCAGCAACCGCAGGTACAGCGTCAGCAGCCGCAGGTGCAGCAACGTTATCAACCTCAGGTGCAGCAGCGTCAGCAGCCTCAGGTACAGCAGCGTCAGCAGCCCCAGGTGCAGCGTGATGTCACCACCCGCCCTAGCGTTAGCACGAACCGCCAGAGCAACACCACCAGCGGAGCCAGCCACTGGCCCAACAGCAATAGCGGAAGCGTGAACCAAGGTCGTGTCACTCGCCCTGATTTGAGTACCGGCAATATGGGTAGTGGCCGCACTCCGACCGACAACCGCGGCACTGGCAACGTGAACAACGGTAGCGTGAACAACGGCCGCGAGCGTAGGTTCGACAACAATAGCTCACGTCTGAACGACCACGGAGTAATCCAGCAGAACGACCTGCGTAACAACAATAACCGCAACTTGAGCCGTGACGACAACCGCAACACTTTCAACCGCGGAAACGATCGTGGAAACAACAACCGCGGCAACGGCTTTGGCAACAACGACGGACGTCGGCCCGGTGACAATGGACGCGGCAACGGCGGCCACGGTGACAACAACCGTACCGGCTACGGCCCCAGTGATGGCGGCATCAACCACAACGGTCCTGGTTCCAGCCGACCCAACTACGACCGCTACAGCTACAGCAGCGACCATCGTATGCCTTATCCCACTCGTAACGGCGACCGTTTCCACAACCACTACCGTTACAACGACTGGAGCTGGCACTCGCCCATGCGTCCCCCGCACCGTCCCTATCGCCCCGCGAGCTTGTGGTACTATCGTCCGGTTGTTCCCGTAGGTTTCCGCTACTATGTCTCGGCTCCCGTGATTACCGGTGTTCTCGGCCTCGAATTCGGAACTCCCTTCGGTTCATCGCTGAACTTCCTGTACTACAACGGATATGAGATCGACGGCTACTGCGACAACATCGTCTATCTGCGTGACGTACCCATGTTGAACTATGTATGGTCCGATGCCATGCTGCAGTACGACTACAACGGTTTGACCTTCGTACAGTTCACAATCAGCAGCCCATACGACGACCGCGGACGCTTCAACCGCCTGTACAACGACCTCTGCATGGCTTACGGCACCCCCATCCGCCGCGCTGGTTACAACGGCTACTACTCCTGGTATGGAGGCAACGGAGTGGGATATGTAAACCTCAATTTGAGCTACGATGCCGGTCGTTACTTCACTATCCTTTCGTTTGGCTACTAAAAAGTGCGGTACTATAAGTATTCTATCATAAGTATCTAAGAGTTATCTTTTCATTTGTTCATTTGTTTGCATTGGTTTCTCTCGGCGCAGTGATTGTGGCGAGAGAAAATTTTTTTATATTCTTCGAAATCTTGCGGAATTTTTGTTCTTAACATCAGTATCATATGATTTTCGGTTAAATTGTGAGAATAAATGATTTTTTTTGTGGCGGATTGTTGCTTGTGTCGTGGTTTTTTGGTTACTTTGTAGGCGATAAAGCGTAAAGGCAATGACACTGAACGGCCATATTACGCCCAAAGGCGCGGCCGAGTGTGCCGCTTTGATTCGTGAAAATAAGAAACAATAAAAACTATGTGCATATGAAAAAGATTTTACTCTTACTTGTAACGATGGTTGCCGGTCTCACCGCTATGGCAACCACCTACAGTGGCTTGCTGACAGTATCAACCGACGGCGTGCCACTGTCGTTTTCCCAACAATCAATCACCATAGAGGACTATTGGGACAGTTACGACGTATCGCTTTACAATGTTTCGATTGGCGAGGATTTGATGCTTGGCAACATCGTTTTATTTGATGTTTACGGGCAAACCAACGATAATGGCATTACTGTTCTGGCCGATAATAGAAACATTAAAATTGAGAACAATTCAGAAGATGATATTGGCGAGATGCAGGGCTATGTGCCCGTTAAAATGGTTGCCCGTATCAAAGATGAGTGTGTGTTTCTCGACATGGACTTGAGTCTGCAAGAGCCAGCGCAGATTATTCACTTGAGTTTTGTATCAGATGATGCCTGGCCTATCCATGACGAACTTTTCCAGGACGATTATCGCGACATTGCAGTCGCTGGCATCACCTTTGATGCTGAGGGTGAGTTTTTACAGCCCTTCGAGTTCGACGCCGCCACACACGACTATACATTGTTCTACGAAGGCAATGCGGTGACATTGGAGGATGGTGATTTCGAAGTGGTAACCATAAATGACACCGATGGCATTGTCGTCAAGCATGCCAACGACGTCGGTGGTGGCACCTTTAAGGTGTCCATTGCCGCAGTGCGTGGCGACATGGCGCAGTATGAACTTTACACGATTAATATCAACCGGATTGTGTCGTTGGGAGATGCTATTGTGAACCAAGAAGTGAATGCCGTCACCATTTCGGACAGGCTCTACGTCACCTATGCCGACGAAACCACACATACAGCAATCGCAACCGACGGAAACGGATATTGGGTTGAAGTCGTGCCTGCCGGGCAGATTGATTTCGACAAACTTGCCGATGCTCCCGCCATTGCCGCGCTCACGGCTTATGGTCAATTAGGACAAGAGGTTAACAGAGATCTGAGGCTTATGGCTGCTGTCATTCCCGATTATTCCGTTGAGAAGTTCAATAACTTCAACCACTATGATATGGCCGATGAGTTTGAGCCAAAAAGCAACGAGATGGCTTATCTCAAGGGGTATGTCGACGAAGAAGGCAAGTTCCATGGCAGCATTGGTGACAATGATGACCAAGGCCTCGTGCTCAACCTTGACTTCTCGCATTGCTACAATGAAGAAGCCCAGCATTTAGCAGGCCGTCGTATACAACTTTTCGGTATCTTCAAAGGAGAAGATGCAATGAGTTTCGAAGATTACAACAATCTGACGTTTGTTGTTCTCGAAGCTGTTGATTTAGGCTACTACTTGATTGGCGAATTCAACGGGTGGGACGAGTATGATATTGTGCCGTTCACTTTCGATGGCGATGACAAGGCTACGCTCTCCATGCCGTTGGTCGGCGAGTTCCTTGTCAGGGACGGCCAAGGCAACTGGTTGGGAGGTCCAACTTCGGCCGACCGCTACACGCTTACTGCCGATTCGCCATCGTCTAATCTTGTCACCGAAGGCAAAAAGAACTTTTGTCTTGAAATCCCGTCGACCTACTCACTGACCATCGAGGACGGAATCCTCACCGCAAGCGGTTTCCCGACCGAGGGCTACTATCTTTGCGGAGACTTCAACGGATGGAAAGCCGAAGCCATGACCAAAAACGACGACGGCACATATACTATACAAGCCACACTCGGCGAGCACGACAAGTTCAAGTTCCGCGATTTTAATGGCAACTGGTATGGCGGCGACACTCAGGCCAGCGGTGACACCTACGAGATTCACAGCGGCTGGTGTACCGATATCGACTTGACACTGGGCGACGCCGGCTCCAATTTCATCATCAACACTTCGGGCAACTACACTTTCATCCTTGCCGATGACGGGGAACACTTGAAGTTGACGGTTGACGGCTTTGCTGTGCCGCCTGTCGAAGTCGCTTACATCGACGAGAACCGTGAAGAGCAAACCGTTATGGCTGTCCCACTTCGAGGCAATGAGACCTCGCTGGGTGAGGATGAGCAGGAGAGTTGGTATGTTGCCAGCGGCACGCTCAACTACACCCAGACCCTCACCTTCGCTGGCGA
>JBGUHM010000013.1:0-3392 GCA_045112115.1 Sodaliphilus sp.
GGGGGCGCTGGCCTACGCAATAGCGCTGGCGCTCATCCCTCTGGCGAAAAACTTGATGCTCGGGGGAAAAATCACCGCACAATGCCGCGTAGCGAGGCCGTTCGCTGGCGACCCCGTACCCGAACTGCGGCAGGTGCTTTCACAACTTCAGCTCAGTTTCAACGGCGAGCTCGATATAGCCATCGAGCCGGTAGACGATGTGCGTGAGTGCGAGGTAACGGTGAGTCTGGCCAACAGCATAGAACTCGAACTCATACACCAGCTTTACGACGACCACTACGACGACCACAACCTCACACACCGCGCGATGAGGCCGGTCGACAAGCGAGATGTCGAAGGTACCGCCAAATGCCTGCTTCACATCGCACGTGAGAACGAAGGCTCAATCACCATCTGTTCGGTGCTCGACCCGGTGATAAAAGGCTCGGCCGGATTGGCGGTGCACAATATGAACCTGCTGTGCGGACTGCACGAGCGCGTGGGCCTCGCCCTGAAAGCGACCCATATCATGTTTAAGTGTTAAAGTTATTCGACTGCACTTACAACAGGCTTACGATCAGCATTTAAAACTCAAATTTTCACACTTAACACTCATAGCTCGCCATGTCAGTCAACAAAGTCATTTTACTGGGAAATGTCGGACGTGACCCGGAGGTGCGATATCCCGCGAAAGGACAGGCCGTGGCGTCGTTCACTCTCGCAACCAACGACCGCGCCTACACCACTGCCGACGGCACTCAAGTGCCAGAACGCACCGAGTGGCATAACATCATCATGTGGGGCAAGAACGCCGAGATTGCCGAGCGATATGTCCGAAAGGGCACTAAGCTCTATATCGAAGGCAAGTTGCGTACCCGTATGTGGGAAGACCGCAACAACATCAAGCACTACGTGACCGAAATCTACGTCGACCACTTCGAACTTCTCGGGTCGAAAGAGAGGACCGACAGCCCTGCGTAAGTCAGACGTCGGAGTTCACCAGGTCCTTCACCACCTCACTGCCAATGAGCAGTCCCATAGCGGCCGGCAACCACGCGTTGCTGGCCGGTACTGTATTGCCGTTTCGCAGCTCCACCTCGTCGGGGTCCACCTCGCCGGTGCGCGGCTCGAGAGGTAATTCGTCGCTGTAGGCACATTTGAAATTGGTAACCCCTTCTTTTCGCAGTTTCTTACGCATGATGCGCGCGATGGGGTCGATGCGGGTGTTCAGGAACGTGTCGACACGAAGGCGCGTGCAATCCATCTTGTTGGCCGCGCCCATGCTGCATATCAGCGGCACTCCTAAAGCGTGGCAGCGGCGCGCCAGCTCCATCTTCGCCTTTACGGTGTCGATGCAGTCCACCACGTAGTCGTAGGCAGCGAGGTCAATCTCGTCGGCCGTCTCCGGCAGATAGAACTGCTTGACACACGTCACCTTGCATTGCGGGTTGATGTCGGCCACTCGACGGCGCACCACCTCCGTCTTATCCTGACCGATGGTGGAATGAAGCGCGATAATCTGACGGTTGATATTGGTCAAGCTCACCGTGTCGTTGTCGACAACAGTAATCTCCCCCACCCCGCTGCGAGCGAGCACTTCCACGGCATAGCCGCCAACGCCGCCAACACCGAAGACGATGACCCGGGCGCCGCGCAGACGCTCCAACGCGTCCCGCCCCATCAACAGCCGTGTACGTGAAAACTGGTCCTGCATAACATTTCTCCTTTCAGCCTGCAAAGATACTCATAAAAATCCACACCACCACCGCCCGCCACGCTTTTTTGCCCCACCCCATCTCCAAATAATGTTTCCGAAGGCTTTATAAAACCTGTCAATCCCGAAATGGATGCAAAACGTTACTACGCTTACATTCCATATTATGGCTGATTTTAATTTTCATTGAAAACCACATCACCTTTCAAAACTTTGTAATTCAGCAACCTCCAATTTTCACGCGAATCTACTGCTGCTAAACAATGGCGTTAAAGTAAACTAAATCTACACAGTGTTCTGCAACTATTACCAATGGTTTTTCGTCTCTATAGAAACGACATTTGAATGGCAAAGTTAAAACTAATTCTCATTATCGCATTGGCAGTCACCGCTCAACGATTGTATGCTGAGACTAATCTTGGCAAACTGACGGAGTACGCCAATTTTATAAATTCGCAACAAATCGCACCATTTGACTATCTTACTCAAAAGGTTAAGCAATACAATGTTGTGTTACTGGGTGAAGACCATTGGATAAGAGATCACATGGATTTCTTAAGTGACTATCTTCATCACATCGCAGCTGATACGACATTTCATTTAGACGCTTTGGCATGGGAGAGCGGCAATAGCATTGACCAAGGCATTGCCGACACTCTGATGCGTTCCGAAACTTTTCGTGAAGACTTGGCACTGCAAATCCTGCAAGATGCTCCCGACACTTACGGATGGCCGTATGTTGAGGCTGTCGACGCGCTCCGCGCATTGTGGGAATACAACCGCAAGCAGCGGAAATTCACAAGGTTGTTACTGCTCGACCCTCCATATATGTTGCAATTACTTGACGGTGAAAAGTACGAATACACTTTGAGCCGTGACCA
The DNA here is from genome assembly GCA_045112115.1 of Sodaliphilus sp. Lineage (GTDB taxonomy): Bacteria > Bacteroidota > Bacteroidia > Bacteroidales > Muribaculaceae > Sodaliphilus. Next base: position 2,575 of record JBGUHM010000013.1, read on the forward strand.
ATTGACAGCAAATAAAATCTCCTCATACATCTATACAGGGAAGAAAGTCATTTATTATGCTGGCTCAAGCCACACACAACGACAATTCCATGCAGAATATGTCGAGAAATCAAAGATGTATGCTGTGCAAGCCACTGCCGGAAAAATCTTGGCAACACTTTATCCGCATCAAGTATTCTCAATAAAACTTTGGGGCGGACTAATGGGGAATAACGGATATATTCCTGCCAATGACGATTATAAATGGGAGCGTTGCGCAGATGGCATCGCAGATGAAGCGTTCCGAATGTGTGGCAACACACCCATAGGATTTGATGTTGCAGGTAGCCCATTTGCAAAAGAAAAAGTGTCGGACTTCTTTCACTTCGATTACACAGACCGAATGCTGAGCGGCACCAACGGTAGTCCTTACTTTGCCGACGAGACAATGGGCTACCGCATTGACGGCATCATATTCTTCCGTCCGGTGGATGAGTTCACTGTTCCACACATTGAGCCTAAGATTTTCAATGATGATTTTATCAAGCGTATAGGCAAACGAACAAAAGGAGAGGCCGGTTCGCTTAAAGAGGTCTTGAATTATATCAAGCAACATCACCCCACGCTTGCTCCTGAATGTGAAAGACTCATGAAAGATTAGACTCCATGCCTACTCCTTTCTCGCACTCGACGAGAGCGAGCCGGTGTGTTTCGGCGATGAATATCAAGGAGTTCTACGAGGATAACATCGGCAAGGCGTGTCATAATTAATTTTAGGTTATTAAACACGCTTCGCGTGGAAATTTTAAGAAAATTATATCTAAAAATTTTAAGAAATA
>JBGUHM010000014.1:0-17392 GCA_045112115.1 Sodaliphilus sp.
TATTATGATGCGAAGTTAGTAAAAATGTTTGTAAAACTCTTTTAATGGGGTGCTGAAATTGAGTTTTTTCCTTGGTCTTGCGTTCAGCTAAAAACATGCTGAAACAAACATATCGGCTATGCAGCCGATATGTTTGTAATGATATGTTTACGACTGCTTCGTTTCAATTGAGAATGAGACTGTATATTGCTGATATGTCGCCGATGTTGACATTACCGTCACCGTTGATGTCATAGATGGCATCGTTATCATTAGAAAGTATGGCGCGGTAGAGTGTGCTCACGTCACCGGTGTTGACATTGCCGTCACCGTTGAGGTCTCCATTACTTGTTTGGTCGATGTTGATAAACGCACTCCAAGGCTCTTGTGCTCTGTATGCCTCAAGAGTGCCAATAGGCACCGTCAATCGGCATTTCGTCGGTGTTGTGTTACTGAATATGCTGGTACCATATGTGATTTCCCCAGGAGATAACATTTGACATGTGATATGTTCGAGGGCTTTGTCTTGGGCGAATGCCTCACTCCCGATGCTCTCTATGGCACTGCCAAGAGTGAGCGTCTTGAGTTTTGTGCAGGAATTGAAGGCGCTATTGCCTATTGTCGTAACGGATTGGGGCAGGTTTACGTTATTCAGTCCCGTGCACAGTTTGAATGCATTGTTGCCGATTGATACCACGGAATTAGGCAGTTGTATCTGAGCTAAACCACGACATGAGTAGAACGCTCCGTTACCGATTGAAGTCACCGAGCTTGGAATCTGAATTGCGGTAAGTTGGCTGTATCCCGAGAACGCGTCGTTGCCAATTGCGGTTACCGACTGTGGTATGACTGTGTTGTTGGACCCGACTACCAATGTGTTGTTCGCTGTTTCGATGATAGCGTTACAGTTATCTCGCGAATCGAAGGCGGGGTTGTCTAGGTGCACAGTGATATGCTGCAGTTGCGTGCAACTGCCAAACGCTCCGCGTCCCAGTTGTTCCACTGATTCTGGAATAGAGATTGATGTAAGGGCGGTGCAGTTGTAAAATGCCAGCTCGCCAATCTCTTTCACAGAAGATGGAATAACCACTTCACCGAGTGACGTGCATTTACGGAAAGCGTTGTTTCCAATTGCAGTAACTTGATAATTGTCGCCGTCGTAGGTGATTTCCTCGGGAATGACGGCAGAGGTGAGCCCAGCGTAGTTGTCGGCAAATGAGTTCTCATCGTTGCGATAGGTAACAGTGACGCTGTTTCCGTTCTCGTTCTTGGCGTATTGTATTCCATCAATGGCGAAAATGCCAGACTCCGAGACAACCGTGATGCGGCATGTGTCAGTAACCACGTTACTGTTGTTGGCTCCTACAATCAATAAAGTCTCGCCGCCCCCTATCCCGAGAATGTTGATTTTAGAATTGAGTACACGGCAGATGGCCACTGTTGTGTCCATCACATTCGCCGTGAATGTGACGTCTATAGGACTTGATGTCGGAGTGATGTTGAATAATTCACCCTCGTTTATTCTAACGTTATGGTTATCGAGCGAAATGGTGATTGGAGGTTCACTCACTTTCACAGTACAGGAAGCCACGACACCCATATAAGTCGCAGTGATTGTGGTTGTCCCAACTGCCATACCTTTAACCAAGCCATTGTTTGATACTACAGCTATAGCGTTGTCGGATGAACGCCAAACGGGGTTCTCTCCTGAGATATCAGGTGTAGGCAAAACATTGACATTTAATTGAATCTCGTCACCGATGTTTATATTTATCTTATTCTTGTCGAGTTCTACAATTGCTTTCTTCACCACGATGTGGCAGGAGGTCGAGATTTCCATAAAGGATGCTGTGATGTCGGTTTCGCCTGGTGCGATGGCTGTCACAACCCCGTCAGCGCTTATGGTTGCGACAGACAAGTCACTACTTGCCCATGACAATTGCGACGGCTGCGTCTCTGAAGGCACTATGGTTGGAACTAAAGTGTTTGTGTCTCCTACCATCATTGTCAATGAATCGGTCTCGAAATCTATTTCGGTGATGATTGAGGCATCACCAGTAAGATGCTCGAACTGGGACCAGAATGGTGCACGGAAATAAGCCGAGATAGCATTTCTCAAGACATGCAGATTGCCTGTATATCTATAGAAACTATTGTTGTCGCATGTTGGCGGAGTTTCTGCATAACTGTAAATCTCGGACGGAGCCACATGAAGACCTTTCAGGGACGTGACGTCGGCAGAAAGGAAGAGGTCTGTAATTGAATTGGGAAAGGCAAAAGCACCAACATACTCAAGTCCGCCGAGTAAGGTGAGTGAGGTCAAGCCATTGCATGAAGCAAAAGCTCTTTCTGTAATACTGTTACACTCTTTTTTAAGTGTAAGTGAATTGCCTCTGAACTTGCCTTTATAGCCGTAAGCCACTCGTCCGGCATACACCACTCCATCGGGTTGGGAATTATACCATTGAGTGCCCTCGAGTGTCTCGGGCTCTATGTAATAGACTGAATTCGACAAGTTCAGCTCCTGAAGGCTTGAGATGTTTTTAAGCAGTCCTGCAGGCATGCTTGTGACTCCTTCGCCAGTTGTGAAACTTGTGATTGCCGAACGGGTGAAGATAGACGGATAATCCACTTCAGTAAATTGTCCGATTCGGTCCCAGTCGCCATCGATGCCTTGATACACTATCCCGCTGAACGGGTCGCAATTCACAGCATTCCATGTGACTGTCGTCAAACTCTTGCAATTGGCAAAAGCGCCGCCTCCAATCTCTTCCACGCCTGCGGGAATGGTGACCGATGTTATCTTGCTGTTGTTACAAAGCAATTCCGGGATTTTCCGCACATTGTCACCGAATGTAATATTGTCGACAGGCAAGTTATAGAACAGGGGATTGTTCAGGTAATACGAATATACACCATTTTCTTCTTCGTATGGGTCGTGATGGAATTGAAGAAGCCTGCCACATTCTGTCGCGTTCCATTCAACATTATGAAGGTTGTTCATGTCGGTGAGCAGGTCCATCGGTAGATGCTTTACTTGCTCGCCGACTATAAGTTTGCTTGCAGTCGAGTTCTTGAAGGGGATGAAGTAATGATACAGATTTGAAACAAAGTCAGGGATGTATTCGTCGGTCCGCGTCCAAGCCCTTGTATAGAAGTCGTCACAATCGGCAGCATTCCATTCAATCGTATTGTGGCCTGTAGAGCCGGTTACGAAGTTATAAGGCACTTTCTTCACGTTTTCAGTTACAACAATTGTGGAGATAGCCGTACTTTGAAAAGGATAGTAAGGGTACATATTCTCGTAAAATACGTCAAAGATGGTATCATTCTCCTGTATATACGGGTAAATTAACTTCTTTACGACGAAGTCGTTGCATTTGTTGGCCTGCCATACGAGTTTGGAGATTGTGCAGTTGCCGAACGAGTTGTTCTTCATGTCGGTGATTTGCGGCGGAATCACAAGTTGTCCGAAGACGCAGTCTTTGAATGCATCCTCACCTACGCCGGTTAATGTATAGGTGATACCTCCGGCAGTGATGCTTTGGGGCAATTCGTAGTCTCCGAATTGAGTGTAGCTCGTAGCAACAATAGTGGCTACATGTTTATCTCCGTCTAGTTCGAAAGTGATGCCGTTCTGAGTGATTTGTTCTCCAGCTATAGATTTAAGGGCGCAAAAAACGAACAAGAGCAACAAGAAAATTCTAGATGTGTGATATACGCGTTCCATAATTCAATGTGTTTGTTAAGTTTATAATCCCATTAAACGATTGCAAAGTAACAAATTTATTTTGGCACTACCAAATTTATAAGCAATTATTTGTAGCGAAATCGCAAATTGTCAGTATTCAGAATACGACGAATCGATTGTTGTTATCCTTATACTCTGAGTATACTACCTAAAATTGTGTGTTTAGTTTTGTCCTTCAACGATATAGGTGAACTCGTCGATGTGGGTGACGCCGATGTCTTGAAGCTTTTTGATGGTGGCTGCAACGTCGTTGTCGGTGTTGAAGTTGGGGATGTGGGGAACGCGCACGGTGACTTTATCGGCCATTGTTGGCTGGCTCATAAGAAAAGTCAGATTCTCGAGTGCTCGGTCGATAGGTTTTGTGGTGTACTTCTTGTAGATTTCCGGATTGAGGTCCTTGATGTCGATGAAATACTGGTCGATGAAAGGCATTACGCGACGTAGGTTCTCCATTGGCACGTTCAGCGAGCTTTCGATGGAGATGTTCCACTCTTTCGGAGCGAGCTGGCAGAATCGCTCTATAAACTCGCTGCGTAGCAACGGCTCACCACCGCCAAAGGTGACTCCACCGCCTGTAGCGATGAAATACAGATTGTCTATCATAACCTCTTCGAGCAGTTCCTCGGGTGTAAAGTAATTCTCGAAAGGTTGTATTTTAAAGCATTCTTGATTAATGCAATAACGGCATCGCAGTGGGCACGCCTGAAACGTCACAAGCGTGGTAATACCTTTGCCGTCGCACCCCAGGCGGTGGCGTGCGACGGCAAATATCGGAGCTCTTCCTTGAAGAGAGTTACTCATTGTGCTTGGGTGTAAAAACGATGGGTATAGTCGCCTTCAGCGGTTCGTCTTTGAGCACAAACACGTTGAATGGGGGCATCAGGCCAACTACTCGAAGAGCCTCTTTGTCGAGAGCCTCGACACCGCAGCTTTCGAGCACCTCAATTTCCGACAACTGTCCATCAAGATTGCTCACCGTAGCCACAACAACGGTGGTCTTTTCTTCGGTCAAACCTTCGGGAGTCGCCAGGTTTTTATTGATAAACTCGAGCATTGCCTCCTCTCCGCCGGGGAACTCCGGCTGCATGCGCACCGGAGCAACCACGTCACCCATGAGCCTATCGGGCATTGCAACGCTTGTGCTGTCGATGTTGCTGCTGTTGTTCTGTTTGTGTGGTCTCACTCTGTCGCCTCCGTTACGCGAAGGATTCAATCTATCAGGCGGTGGCATAGGCATACCAGCCGTTTGCCTGTAACCTCTCGGCTTTTGTATGCCGCCCGCTACTTGAGAGCGAGGGTTTTGGGACCCACCATTTTTCGGTTTGGCGCTTCGCGTTTTCGTCACTTTTTTCTCTGGCGATGGCGAGGGTGCGGCCTCGGCTTCCGCTACAAGAGGCGACAGACCAAGGGCAAGTCCAGCCACGAGTGCTACCTTGCCGTAGGCACGCTTTCGCGAGATTTCTTTCTCGAGCATCTGCAACTCGTACTCGCACTGCGGGCATGTGCCTGGGCAGTCCCCCTTGTGATTACACTTCGCGGGTTCATAATTTATCCCCGCGGCTTTAGCAATGTCGCGTCTGACTTGTTTTAGCGACTTGCAAATTTGTTTTCCGTAGTTCATGGTTTTTAGATTTAAGTAGTGTTACAGTTATGAGTCTTGTTGTTTAGATTTCTCGATTATGTCGAGTGCCATTTCCAGAATTGTCGGATCGTCGAGAACTACATAACCACCGTCGGGACCGGGTTCGATGTGTACCCCCATGTTGGTTCCGAAGTCATAATTGGAACCCCCGAAATAGTTTCTTACTGATTGCACGGTGACATTGAGTTCGTCGGCGATCCGATGAGTCGCTCCATCGGGTAGACTGTCCTTTATTCGGCGCAGTTCGTTGAAAGTTATCGTTCTTGGCATAATATATATTTTATGTGAAAAATTACGTAATTTTGCGGTTTTCGACCTATAAAGGTACTCACAATCTTTTAATTGACCAAATATTTAGTTGTTAAAAAATCTTCTCAAAAAAATGGGGTTATAGCTATTAAACAGATTATCAGGATGTTGGCGCAAATGGTCAAAGACATGAATTTCGCATCGAAATGGTCGAAAAGTGTCTTTTTCCTCATATATCTGAATACTAACCTACGATAAATGGGGTAGACGATAAAGGCGGCAAAAATGCCTACAATCGCCCCGCCGATAATGTCACCCGGAAAGTGCACACCTTCGTACACTCGGCAGTAACACACCAGAATCGCCCACAAGATCATTGCACCTGAGACCCATCGGTTGCGGAAGAGCAGCATAATCAGTGTTGCGCAAGCCACTGAGTTTGCCGCATGGCTCGACACGAATCCGTATAGTCCACCCTCGTATCCGTTGATGAGGTGAATCGTCTTGGTGAGTGCTGGATCGTGTGAAGGCCGTAACCGCTCCACCAAGGGTTTGATTAGCCCCGACGACACTTGGTCGCTGATTAGAATTGTAAGTGCTACTGCTGCTACAACGAGTAGCGTTGCCTTCCATCCCCGTCTTCCTGCCAGCCACAACAGCATCAGCACCATTGGAATCCAGACCCACTTTTCGGCCAAAAGCCACATGAGCCTGTCGAAGTATGGCGCATGCCATCCGTTGATAGCGCTAAAAACAGTGTAGTCGAGAGATTGCAGGTATTCCATATCGCTAGATGAATTCTATATCGTCGGCTGCCACCCATGTCTGCCGGTTGTCGGCTGTCTGAATCTTGTACCAACCGGCTTCGGTTTTGCCCTGTTGCTTTTTCTGATTCATGCGGTCGATTACTTTCACTTTAAGACCTTCGTCGAGTTTGACGTTATTGTCTTTCTGCTTGGTGGCGCTGTCGGCATGCGGCGAAGCGTGCCCCACGACATCGCTGTTGACGATTACCGCAAGGCTACGGCCGTTTTGTACGCGGTGCATGTGGAAAGCGAAGGCTAAAGCGCCGATAGTCGCCACCCCCAACACAATAGCGCTGTAGAACGCTATGAGCCGTCGCATTCCGCTTTCGCTGGCGATGACTACAGCCACGGCGATCAGAGCCAGCACGAATGCCGTTAACGCCACCGTGGCCCATCCGTCGGTGCCCAGCAACGTGTTGAACCAACTCTCGGTGTTGTTGAGGTCGAGTTGTGATTTCTCCCTTATGTACTGCAGGTTGTCACGGGCCTTATCGTAAGTAGGGTCGATTTTCAGTGCTTTCTCGTAGTAGAGAATTGCATGAGCGCGGTCTTTGAGTCGGTATGCGGTGTTACCCATGTTGTTGTATAGCGGTGCGCTGGTGCCGTATTGAGTCTCGGCCTGTGTGTACAGTTCCAGCGCCTGTTGGTATTGGTGGGCATCGTAAGCTGCGTTTGCGCGCGCAATGAGCGAGTCAGGTTCAACATTTGCGGCAAAGGCGTTGCCCGCCATCATAATTATCGCTACCACGATGGGAACGATGGGCGAGAATGGGTTGTTGTCGTTATTCATCGTCTCTGAGTCTTTTTCTTGAACTTTTGCTCGCTTGACGTTCTCGAGTTCGTCCATGAGTGCAGCCACTTTGTCGTATACCTCGTTGAGGTTGCCTGTCGCCAGTTCGGGCGCATACTGCGCAAACTCGCATTTGTCGAGCATCTCGATGGTGCGATTGCGCATGTCCTCGTTGAAACCGTATTTCTCCATCTCGCTTGTGACATTCTCCTTGTTGAGTTCTGAACGCGGAATGCTCAGTTTGTCGCTCAGGTAACCCCACATGGCGTTGAGTACTTCGGTGTAGAATGCGTTGGTGTCGTTTGCACCAATTAACGAGCGTGCTGTCTTCAGGCGTTTTCTTGCCACCTTGTTCGCTCGTCGAGTTCGCATCAGCCCCGCGTCGGCATGGTCGCGTTGCCACTTGCGGTAAGCTGGGATGAACGCCATCAGCAATGCTGCGAGCACGAGGTAAGTGAGCCAGTAGAGCCATGATTTCACCGTGTGGCTGTGATCTTTTTCAAGCGACATTGGTTTGCGGTCGATGTCGCTGATATCTTTGTTACGTAACTTGTAGTGACTCGACGGCTTACCGGCGCCTTTTTCCACTTTGACTTTTCTTGCCGGCACTGTGATTGTCTCGTATCGTTGAGTTCCGGTGTCGAAATATACGAATTTTACTTCGGGTATTGTGTATTCTCCCACAAACTGCGGGATTACGCGGTAGTCAAATTTCACTTGACCGCTTACGTCGTCGCTGCCGGCGTTTGCCGCGCTGAGGTTGGTCTGCGGATCGTATGTGTCAAACTCCTTTGGGAACACAATCGTGGGTGCCTGTATATATTTCAGGTTTCCTGTTCCGCTAACCACCAAAGAATAGGTGTTGGGAGAATAGGTCTTCATTGTGGCCGGAGTGAGTGATGAAGTGACCTTGAATGTGCCTACGGCACCGCTAAATCCGGCGGGTCGGGGCGAGGGCAGGGGAGTGATGTCTACCGCCGCGGTATTGGACCGCACATGGATGGTGGTCTCTTCAGGAATCGAGATGTGGTTGCCGAAAATCGAGAACACATCGTGCTGCTGCACCGTGATGTCGTATTCGCCTGGAGTAACGGTTAGCTTGCCGCTCTTTTGTGGATACAGGATGTATCGGCTCATCTCGAAGCAGTAGTATTTCTGTCCCTTGACGGTAGTGACCTCAGGTTTAGGGTTGTTGCGGTCGACTTGCAGCTCTTCAATCAAGAACCCGTCGAACTGCGGCAGTTTGGTACATTGCACGCGTCCGGGATAACGAGTGTAGAGTTTTACCGAACCCACGACGGCCTCCTGCTCGTACACGGTGGGTTTCGACATTTCCACGCGAACAAAGGCGTCGTTCTCGCTCACAGGGTTGCCTGCTGTCTGCGTGAACGGGTCGGCGCTCGGTACCGGCGAGCTCACAGGTGGCGGTCCGCCGAATGGATCATATCCTCCATCCTCGACAACTTCGATACTGCGTGGTGATGTCTTGTAGCTGTGTCCGTCGACTGTAATGGTGGCCGCCGGAATCGAGAACCGCCCCTTACGCTTGGCTCGATAGGTGTATGTTAGCGTAATCGACGACGAAGACGACGATGATTGTCGACCGTTGACAATAGTGATGCTCGAGGTGTGCATGCCGCCTCTTACCGGCCCGTATACATAGCTTGCCCATCCTAGGTCTTTAGGAAAACTTATGTTGCAGTCTAACGATGAGGCGTTGCTCACATAGAACACAATCTGGAACGATGAGTTCATCTCGACTTGCGGCGGTGCGTCGACCCTGACCGTTGCGGCCTGGGTTGCGATTGCTGCCAGAATTAGTATTATTTGTGTTATCCAGTATCTCATTGCGGATTCCAATGTTTTACTTGTCTACCATTTATTTTGAGTACGCATCCGTTCTCCGGCTTTCATCTGCTCTTCGCGTTCTTTAATTTTGCGTGCTGTCTCGCGTTCGCGTTGGTTCATCGTGTTGATGATTTGCTGCGCGTTTTGAGGGTTGATTTTCTGCTGGTTGTTGCGCGGAGGCTGGTTCTGGTTGTCGTTATTGTCTTTTTTCTCGTCTTTCTTTTGGTCTTTTTTCTCGTCTTGCTTTTTGTCCTGTCTCTGATCTTTCTGTTGATCCTGTTTCTGCTCTTGCGGCTTGAGGTTTACCTTTTGCAGTACCTCTTTGTCGCGTTTTGCGTCGTTGTTCTGCGGATGTCGCTGCTCAGCTTGTTGCTGTTGCTTCACCTGCTGTTGCTTATCCTTGTTCTTACCGTTTTGGTTCTGGTCCTGGTTCTGATTGTTGTTCTGGTCTTGGTCCTTCTTTTGGTCGTTGTCCTGATTCTGCTGGTCCTGCTGGTCCTGCTTCTGCTGTTGTTTGTTCTGTTGCTTTTCCTGCTGTTTCTTTTTCAGCTGAGCCATACGCAGGTTGTAGCGGGCATCGTTGTCGTCAGGGTTGTATCGCAAAGCCATCTTGAAGAGTTCGATGGCTTCGTCCCATTGTTCACCGGCGTAGTATAGATTCCCCAGATTGTGGAACGCATGGTTTTTGATGAGGCGGTGATGCTCAAAGTCGGTGGCGTCTACTTGGTCGATGACGTATTTAAGCACTGAGTCGGCCTGCATGAAGAGGTCGTTGTTCTGTGAGGCGATTCCTTGACGGATGAGCGTTGCTGCCAGATTGTATCGTCCAACGAACGAGTTCTCATTAGCTTCCACGGCTTTGCGGTACTGCACCTCGGCATCCACATAGTTGCTGTCGTTGTATAGTCTGTTGCCGGCATCGATGAAGTTTCGCTCGTCTTTGTTGCTGTGGTTGAGCATCACAGTGTCGAATTCGTGCTGCAGTTCCAGTTCGAGCGGTGTTTTCTCGTTCTTGACTAAGGCTTTAGCCTTGTCGTCACCATTGCAGCTTGAGGTCGCGACACTTATGCAAATCAGCATTACAGTGAGCCACTTGAACTTGCTCGAAAGCCATGCATTCTTCTTCATTCGCAACATAATGAGTGCTATGAGCAGAATCAACGCTATCACTGCGAAGATTGGGAACTGTTCACCTGCACGGGTGAAGGTGTATTGCCCGAGCGAGGAGTCGGCAAGTTTCGACAGGTTTTCCTCAAGTGCGTCGAGCGCGTCGGTGTCTCGCCCGTTAACATAAATTCCCTTGCCGGCTTTAGCAATGTCGGCGGCTGCTTGTTCGTTTAGCTTGGTAACCACTTCGTTGCCTGTGTCGTCGAGGAAACGCTCCCCGTCGGAGTCGATTATGAATGAACCTTCAGGCGAACCTACGCCCACCACGCTCACATGTATGCCGTCGTTCTTGTATGCCTCGCTGGCGCTCTCGACAGCATCGTCCTCAAAGTTCTCGGCATCGGTGATGATTATGATTGCTTTCTGAGCCTGCGTCTTCTGGCTGAACATGCCGGCACTCATCTTGATTGCGGCGCCGATAGCCGTACCTTGGGTAGCTGCCATACCGGTGCTGATATCGTTGATATACATTTTTGTGCTCTGTGCGTCGATGGTCATGGGCGACTGCATATAGGGATTGCCGGCAAATACCACAAGCCCCACCTTGTTGCCGTCGAGGCGGTCGATCAGTTTCTCAAGCAGGAACTTTGCCTGTTGCATTCGGGAGATGTCCTGCGGATTGTTTGTGCTCGACGCATTCATTGAGTTTGACACATCTACGGCTACAACCACTTCGATGCCGCTGGCTTTCTGCGACACTTTCCGCGTACCCATTCTCGGACGTGCCACCATCACCACGATAGTTGTGATGAGCAACAATTCAAGCACGAGTTTAAGGATGTGGCGCTTAGTCGATAGGTTTGGCATCAGGCGAGCAATGACCTCGCTACGTCCGTAGCGGCCCAGTTTCCTCTTTCTGGCGCCTCTTGCAGCCAGATAGAGCAGGAATACCGCTGGCAGAATCAGCAGCAGCATGAAATATCCCGTATGAGCGAAACTAAACATTTATATTGTAAAGTTATAATAGTCAATATTAAATCAATTCTTTATGGTATGTGGCGCAACAGGGTGTAATCCAATAGGATGCACAACAGCACAAGGAAGAGTAGAGCGAAAGCCCAAGGCTCGTAGTTGTCGGCCAGCGATGAGTAATTCTGCCGCTCGATGCGACTTTTCTCCAGTTGGTCGATTTCCTTGAACACGTCCTCGAGAACGCTCTTGCTGGTTGCTCTGAAATATTTTCCGTCGGTGATTTTCGCTATTCGTTGAAGAGTAGTCTCATCGATTTCAACCTTCACGTTGCCGTAAATCAGCTCACCGGAAAATCCTCGCTGTATGGGCATGCGGGCCACACCGTTGGTGCCCACGCCTATCGTGTAGATTTTTATTCCGTAGCTTTTCGCCAGCTCGGCGGCTGTGAGAGGCGAGGTGATACCGGTGTTGTTTGTTCCGTCGGTGAGCAGAATGATACTCTTCGACTTCGCCTTGCTGTGTTCGAGACGTGCCACGGCGGTACTGATTCCGTCGCCTATTGCGGTTCCGTCTTCGAGCAAGCCCATCTTCACCTGCGCAATCTGGTTGACCAGCGCGCTCATGTCGGTGGTGAGAGGCACCTGTGTGAACGCTTCGCTGGCGAAAATCACCAGAGCCATGTTGTCGTTCTCGCGGTTGTTGACAAATTTGGTCGCCACCGCCTGCGCGGCACTCAGACGGTCGGGGCTGATGTCCTGCGCCAGCATTGTCGACGAGATGTCGAGTGCGAGCACGATATCGGTGCCTTCGACGTTGCTGTCGGATAGGGTGCTGCTTGATAACGGACGGCACAGAATCACAATCAGGCACGCCAGCGCCATCAGTCGAATGGCGAACACCACATGGCGCAACCACCGGCGCCAGTTGCTCATCCTCAGCTTGCGATAAGCTTTGGTTGACGACACTTTCAGCGACGGGTCTCCGTTTTTGCCCGTTCTTACATACCACCAAATCAGGGCCGGTATGATAAGCAGGAGCCAAAGCAGATATGGATTGGAGAATTTCATTGCTCTTTCACCTCCTTCCCTGGTTCAGGCGTAGTTTGTCCATCGGGTTGCGGTTGTGGCTGCGGCTTGGTTTCTTCAACGAAGTGCCGTGCCTGGCTTAGCGCTTCGTCGTTGAGCGCGCTGTCAGGGTGGCTGTCGGCAAATTTCACAAGGTCGGCCCTTTCGAGAAGTTCTTGAAGTCTCTGTAACAGTGCCGGCTCAATTAGTTCGCTCTTCTCGTGGCACTCGTCCATGATTTGCGATGTGGTCATCTCCACGGCGTTGATGCCGAAGCGCCGCTCGATGTAAACGCGCAGAACATCGGTAAGAGCCGTGTAATAATCCTTGTCTTTGCCTTGCTGCCACATCTGCATGCGTTCAATCTGTTGCAGCCGTGCGATTGCTTCTTCGTATGGCGGCAGCCGCTTTTTCAACGACTTCCACGGCACGATGCCTTTCTTCTTGTATCGGCGATATAGAATAAATGCCACCACGGCCAAGGCCAGCAGTATTGCCACTGTGAGCCATAACCACCAGTATCGGCTCACTTGGTTGGGGATGTAGTCTTTCCACTTGTGCGGGATGCCAAGCACTGGTTTGAAGTCGGTTATGCCTCCGGTTGTATCCACTTTTACAGGAATCACCTTCAGCGTTAATTCGTTGCTCAGAATGGTGTCGTTACCGCTTAGGTAGACCATGGGTGGCAACTGGTAAAGACCTGAGTCAAAAGCCTGCACGATGAGTTGTTGAGTGATTTGAACGCGGTTGTTCTTCAGGTTCACTGTGTCGGGCGGCAGGGCCTTTCGAATCTCAACGCCTGCCGAGAGTGTGTCGATGTTGGCCGTCACCAGCCGTCCGTCGCGTCCGGCATCCTGGACAATCTCGACAATCATAGGCATGGTGCGTCCCATTTCCATCACGTTGGTGCTGTCCCAGCGCACCTTCACCGAAGTGACGACGGCATCTCCAACTGTGGGCCATGCCATTGCGCCGGTAAACATTGCGACCAATATGTAGAGTAGTTTCTTCATTGTCGGTTTAAGAAATTAACGTTTTACGCCCCTTTGCTTGAACAGCGACATCAGGGCCGTCACATAGTTGTCGCCGGTGGCAATCTGCGCCAGATCGACACCTGAGCGTTGCATGATGCTGTGTAGACGCATCTGTTGCTGGCTCCACCAGCTGTCGTGTGCTCGCCGTACTCGTCGCGACGAGGTGTCGACCCATTTCTCGTTGTGAGTCTCCGCGTCGATTACTTTCACCAACCCCACGTTGGGCAGCACGGCTTCGCGCTTGTCGTATACCTGTATGGCAATCATGTCGTGTTTCTGGTTAGCAATCATCAACGATGTGGAATAGTCGTGGTCGTCGATGAAATCGCTGATTACGAATGCCGTACAGCGTTTTTTCAGTGCTTGTGTCATGTATTTGACGGCCTGGTCGAGGTCGGTGCCGTGCTCCTCGGGCTGGAAGTCGAGCAGCTGGCTTATTACCATCAGGATGTGTTTACGGCCTTTCTTCGGCGGGATGAATTTTTCGATTTTGCTTGAGAAGAAAATCACGCCCACTTTGTCGTTGTTCTCGATAGCCGAGAACGCCAGCGTTGCAGCCACCTCGGCCATCACCTCGTTCTTGCTGGGACCGGCGGCGCCAAACTCGTTGCTACCAGAGACATCAATCATGAGCATCACGGTAAGTTCTCGCTCCTCCTCGTAGACCTTGACGTAAGGGCGGTTGTGACGGGCCGTTACGTTCCAGTCGATGTCGCGAATGTCGTCGCCGTACTGATACTCTCTCACCTCGCTGAAGGTCATACCGCGCCCTTTGAAGGCCGTATGGTACTCACCTGCGAAGATGTTTTGAGACAATCCCTTGGTTTTGATCTCAATCTTGCGTACCCGTTTTATAAGTTCGCTTGAGTTCATCTCTGTGTGTTAGGGAACCGCGATTTTGTCGACAATGTTGCTGATTACTTCGTCGGCTACAATATTGTTGGCCTCGGCTTCGTAGCTCAGACCCAGACGGTGACGCATCACATCGTGGCACACGGCGCGCACGTCCTCGGGAATCACGTAGCCACGTCCACGAAGGAAAGCGTAGGCACGTGCCGCAAGCGCCATGTTTATTGAGGCGCGGGGTGACGCACCGAAGTCGATGATGCTCTTGAGGTCCTTTAAGCCGTACTGGTCGGGAAAACGTGTCGCAAACACTATGTCGACAATGTATCTTTCGATTTTCTCGTCGATGTAAATCTTCTTCACTATGTCACGAACCTCGACTATGTCGGCGGGGCTGACCAGCGGCTGAACGTTGCGGTGGCTCTCGTCGATGTGCATGCGGATGATGCTGCGCTCCTCCTCGCGGTTGGGGTAGTCAATAAGAACCTTCATCAGGAAACGGTCGACCTGTGCCTCGGGCAGGGGGTATGTGCCTTCTTGCTCGATGGGGTTCTGTGTCGCCATTACCAGGAACGGCTCGTCGAGTTGGAACGTGCGGTCGCCGATGGTGACCTGGCGCTCCTGCATTGCTTCGAGCAATGCGCTCTGCACTTTCGCGGGCGCACGGTTGATTTCGTCGGCCAGCACGAAATTGGCGAATACCGGACCTTTCTTCACCTCGAACTTCTCTTTGGCTATACTGTAGACCATTGTTCCGATTACATCGGCGGGCAGAAGGTCGGGTGTGAACTGTATGCGGCTGTATTTGGCGTCGATGATTTGAGCCAGTGTCTTGATGGCCAACGTCTTTGCCAGGCCCGGTACTCCTTCGAGAAGGATATGTCCGTTAGCCAGCAAAGCGATGAGCAGAGAGTCGACAAGGTGTTTCTGACCCACGATGGTGTTGCCCATGCCGTGAGAGATAAGGTCGACAAAACTCTTCTTGCTTGCAATCAAATCGTTTAATTCTCTGATGTTTACAACTTCACTCATGTCTGTTTTTTATATAATGTTTGTCGTTAAAACTCATTTTAAACGTGCAAAATTATTACATTATTACCATACGGAAAAATAAACAACGTTAATTAAGATTAAACGCATATTAATAGTGATTTACATTTTCGGTTTACTGTTAATTTCGGTTAAAACGACATCAAAATTTGGCCATTACGACTATAAGGCATAAATTTGCAGTTCGTAAACAGAAATATTGCTGCGAGTGCAGCGTCATACTATTTGAAAATGAGAAAGTTATTCATCCCAATCATCGCTTTAATTGCATTGACGACAATAGTGTCGACAACTACATCGTGCGATAATACAACCGACGAGAATTCTGGTTCCGTCAGTCTCGACACATCTGTGGTACACAATACGCAGGCCGACAGCGTTAAAACCGTTGAAGGCGTGGTCATCGACGGCGCAAGAAGCAGTGTGGACATTGTCACGGAGAAAAAGGATACACTCCACTTCGAGTACGAAGGACTGCCGGAAGACAAAATCTACCGCAGCGAAGAAGGCGAAAGCATCGAGGTTACTTATTACCCCGAAAACGACAGCGTGGTTGAGATAAGGAAGAAAGAACAATAACACCGCGCGGTAGTAGCTCAGTTGGTAGAGCGGAAGCTTCCCAAGCTTCAGGTCGCGGGTTCGAGCCCCGTCTACCGCTCAAATCAACGGCCGGAATGAGTCCACCCTCATCCCGGCCGTGATTTATTCCGCTTTACGTAGTCCCATAATTGGCGAACACAGTATAGTTCTGTGACTTATTTATAGAATTGAATTGAATTGAATAATGAACCAACCCATTCTTCGACAACCTTGCTATAATCCATGATAAATTCCTGGCCTCTCCCGGCAGACTGAAAATACCCGTCTTTCCAACCATTTGGATTATGACTTATTGGTGTGCCGTACATGGCTTTGGGGAAATGCCATCTACTTCTGCTCATATTAGGAGCGGTCAAAACAACTGTCGGTGAAAATTTGAACGTGCCTACGCCATTTAGGCTCTTGCATATGGATAGTTTGTCGGTGGGTAGAAAGATTGCATTCTGTTGTTTTTCCCACGCTTCATTATATGTGTCTAAATTTGCATGTGGATGATATTCAAGCCATTCGGGAATATCCTCTTTGTGTTTTACAATTTGTCCGACTTGCATATAACCATATATTATGTGTAAATCGGGCGCTCCGGATTTGTACCTTAATTTCCCGTTACTCAGTTCCGTTTCCCTGAACCATCCAAAAAACAAGAAGATATCACCAATACCAATGCCGTTTTTATATAACTCGGTAAGAGGTGCACCGGCTTGACCAAAAGCAGCTTTCCAACCATTTGACCTTTTAATCGTTGAATACCGCAAATCCGGGTCTAAATGGCATGTGCTTAATTCATTTAGTGTCGTTTTAGTATTAAGTTCTTTGATGATATTCAAATAAGGTTGTCCGTTGAAATGTATTTTGCTAAAAGTAATACCATTGTTATAAGGGATGGGGAGCGATAAAAGCGTACCATCTGGTAATATCGGTGATGGTTGACCGCCATATCGACTGTCAAATCCTTTTCTGCTGAGTATTATTTTCATCGTTCGGTGATATCTGATGCAACATCTTCTAACGATGAATCGCAATCAACATAATAGCTATAATAATCGCAATAACGATAAGTAGCCAGATCCACATATTAGAATCAGTGTCATCTTTTTCAAATTTGTTATTTTCTTTTTGAATTGGAACTTTTTCTATGTTTACTTTTGAAATTGCTGGACTTGGTTTAGGTGATACTTGCACATCATTTGCAAGGACTTTCTGCTTTTGGATGTCAAATTCTTCTTGAGTGAGAACCCCTTGGTCTAATAGCTGCTTTAATTTTATAAGTTCGTCTGCAACTGATGCAATTGTCGTACTTTGAATCGTACTATCTTGCTCTACGGGCTTGGTGGCGAGAATATCAGAAACGGCATTAATAATCTTGTCGATATTACGACGGTTTTTGCCTCCATCCATAGCTCCTCCAAACATGGCGCCCGTTTTGGGTGATGACATAATACGCATTAGAGTACGGGTTGGTGCAATTGTGGTGAGTTGTATTGAGATGTTCTCGCCCCAACTCATAAGACTAACACCAGCTTTGAGGGTGATGCGACCGCTCAATTTATCGGCCCTCTCAGTTTCAAAACCATCAATTTTTGAAATAGCTTTTTTAATAGCATCGAAAACAGTATTAATAGAAAAAGGGTATTCCACAGAACCCTCATGGTCA
>JBGUHM010000015.1:0-6483 GCA_045112115.1 Sodaliphilus sp.
AAACATAGTCACGAAAGATATATAGGTCGGAGACCTAACAGCAGGAGAAACCCCATGTACGCAACGCGCACTTGGGTCACGAACATAATCACAACCACTGTCCCAACATAGTCACCAACATAGTCACCAACATAGTCACAAAACATAGTCACAGCCAGTGTCCCATGTACTACATCCTCCATATTACATTTTCCATGCGCGCAGCGCCCAAACATAGTCACGAACATAGTCACACAACATAGTCACAACCAGTGTCCCAGCCAGCAAAGCCGCCCCCTCCGAGTCCTCCGAGAACTCTGAGATCTCTGAGATCTCCGAACACCCAACCACTGTCCCACGCTCGTAAAGCGAGCGTTCCCTAGCGCGAAGCGCGATTCTCCAGCGAGCAAAGCGAGCGTTTATCCAGCGAGCAAAGCGAGCGATTTCTCAGCGCAAAGCGCTTTAAACCAGCGCATAGCGCTTTAAACCAGCGAACTATGTTCGCTTATACTTGACATATAGCATTGTTTGGACCAGACCGCGCATGGTAAGGAAGGTGATGAAGGCGAGCCAGAGTTTGTGGTTTCCAAGAGTGTCGGGAAGCAGGAAATACAGGGTGAAGAACACGGCAGCAGCCAACGTTACGGCGGCCAACATGCCTCGTGTTTGTGTCAACCCTACGAACACACCGTCCCACACAAATGCCGCCATACCAGCCAGTGGCACCATCGCACACCACCATCGGTAGTCCATTGCACACTGCGCCACCTCGGGCAAGTCGGTGAACAAGGTAAAAAAGAGACGCGGAAACAGCGCATATGCCAGCGTGAACGGCACTGTGATGGCCAAAGCCCAGACGAACAACAGCCTCACGCACCGGCGCATCTCGGGCATCTTTCGCGCGCCGTAATATTTACCCGCCACGGCCTCACCCGCAAAAGCGAAGCCGTCCATAAAGTAGCTGTAGAACAGAAACAACTGAATCATCATCGAGTTGGCAGCAAGAACAATGTCTCCACTGCGCGCTCCCACCGAGGTGAAGAACAAAGTGACCAACATCATGAAGAAACTGCGGACGAAGATATCGGTATTGAGTGAAAAGAAACGTCTTTCGAACAGATGCACAGAGCGAAGACTACGCCAACGGACTCGTCGCGCCACCTCGCCATGGCGATGAGCAACGAGCCACCACGAGTAGAACAATCCCACCCACACCGACGCAAGCGTTCCGATAGCAATACCGACGAAACCCAGCCCCAGAGCATACACCGCCAACAACGACACCACCACGTTGAGAACGTTGACACCGACAGATATCATCATGGGCGAACGTGAGTCCTGCCGCCCGAGCAGCCAGCCTTTCACACTCATTGTCACCAACACGGCCGGAGCGCCCCAGATGGCCACATCGAAATATAAGGCCGCCAGCCGATAGACATCGGGCGATGGAGCGATAACCCACAGCACCAGAGAGCGTAACGGCCATTGAAGAGCCACCACAGCCAGTCCGAAGAGCAACGCCAACGTCACTGAACGCTGCAATTCCTGGGCTTGACGATCTACATTGCCGGCACCCAGAGCCTGTGCCGTGAGCCCGCTGGTGCCCATACGCAGAAAACCGAAATGCCAATAAACCACATTGATAAGCATAGCCCCCACTGCCGCAGCACCAATGAACCGCGCCGCGCCCAGATGTCCGGCGATGGCGGTATCGAGCAGTCCCAACAACGGCTCCGCGATGTTGGCCACTATTGCCGGCAACGCTATTTTCAGTATCTCGCGGTTGATGGTCACAGCAGTTTCACTTCTCTTACCGGGTTGTTCCTGTCGCGCACAATCCAGAGGTATCCTTTCACATTGTCGTAACCGGCGGCGCGCAGCAGACGCATATAGTCTCGCACCTTCGCCATATAGTCGTTGACCGTCTCATGGGTATAGTCACCGCCGAACTTATAATCAATCACAACAGCCTCGCCCGAGGGTGTGACCACAAAGCGGTCAACGCGGTTGTTGGAGCTATAAGTCCGCTCCAAGCCCTCGACGCGGCCCGAAATCTGACGCTCCACATAAACCGTGTTCTCAGGGGCGAACCATGAGCCAACCAACGGATTGCCGACGATGGTGTCGCGCACGGTCGAGAAGACCTCTTTGGCACGTTGAAAATCATCGCTGACGGCAGGGAAGCGGTCGCTAAGCACACTCTCGGCGTAATCGAGGTCGCGCTCACACTCCACAAGACTCATCACGGCATGCAGTTCGTTGCCGAAATGCGAGAAACGGTTGTCGTCGACGCGTACGCGCACAGGTGCCGCCAGCGGTGTCACACGATAAAGCGGCAGTGCCCGCTTTTCACTATCCTTCACCGCATATTCGTCGGACTTTTCCTGCGGCATATATTTCCCTTCCTTTTTGCCGAACACTATGGCATTCTCGTCTTCAAGTACTTCGTACTCAGGTACGAAGGTATTGTTTCCGGGTGTTGTAATGCTCACCTTGTTGGCCAAAAGGTCGCCAATAAATGCGTTAAGAGTGCCGCCCACTGTCGACTCAGATTGTTTGTTTGATTTGTCACTCGGCTTCACCAGCCACATGTGCAGTTCCTGCCGCGGACGCGTGAACGCCACGTAAGTATTGTTGAAATTATCGATAAGAGTTTTCTCCAACTCGCTATTATAGAAATCGGCGAATTCCGGTTTGTCTTTGAGTTTTGAGGACAATATAGGAATCAGCGGAGGCACACTCTCGTCATCTATGTCAACATAAGGTTTCCCCTCTACTTTGGCATTTAGCCATGTCTGTTTGTCGATCCATAATGTTTCACCATCTTTAGATGTTTTAAAAGATGCCATGTTCCAACTCAAGTAAGGCATTAGCACCACCGGCTTTTCCAGCCCTTTCGCCTTGTGGATTGTCATCACCTGCACAGCATCGGTTGCCGCCGCCGGTAACGAGAGTTTGTCGGCATTCTTGTCCCAGTGTCGCAGATACTCACGCACACTGCCTCCGTTTCGTGCCCCGGCGAAAGCAATCACATCGTCCTGAAGCGCGGAAAGAAAAGTGGTGGCCACGCTGTCGCACTCGCCATCGGCATTTGCCAGATAACGCTCGATCACCTTGTCGACCACATTTACCAAATGCAATGGCTGCGTAGCCTGGTCGGGCAACGTTGCCATCGTCTCCTGTGCCAATGCGGCTATTTTCTCTTCGGCCGACGACATGGCCATCTTACGGTTGTCCTCAAGGACATTTTGCAGGATGGTGCCGCCATCGGTGCGGCCTCCGTCGGTAATAAACGCTTTGCCGAAGTCGTGCAGCAACTTGTAGCGCCGTTGTTCCCGAATCACCCGCTTTAACGACTTCGCGGCAACTTTTTCGTCGTCGTTTTCAGGCACATTGTAGAGAGTCGACTCTATGAAACGCAACACGTTGATTACCATTCTCACGGCGGGAGAGCTAGCGAGCAGGAGCGACTCATCGCTCACCACACTGATGCCGCTGTTGAGCAACTCTGACACAACTTTAGTCCCCTGCGCATTGGTCTTCACCAGCACCATTATATCGCCATAATTGTAATCTCGCTCGAGAAGTTCGTTTATACACTCCGGAAGCAGCGGCAATGAGTCTTCAGTATTTTCAATGAAATTGATGCGCACATAGCCTTCACGTTCCTTATGTATCACATTTTGGTACACATTTTTGTAAGTGAGCGCCAGAGTCTTGAAACCCGGGAACCACCTCGGCGGAACATACTTGAAAAATACGTTGTTGAAATTGACCACTGCGGCAAACGAGCGGAAATTGTCGTCTAATGTTGTGTCGTCGTAGAAACCGTTATAGTCTTGTTTGAGTTCCTCGCGCAACATCGACGGGTCGCTGTTTCGGAAACGGTAGATAGCCTGTTTCTCATCGCCGATGATAAGCATGTCGTTGCCATTCGCCAGACCATCACGTAACAGCGGGTCGAAATTGCGGTACTGCATCCGGCTTGTATCCTGAAACTCGTCGATCATATAGTTATGGTAACGAGTGCCCACCCGTTCATATATAAACGAACTGTTATCGGGCGTGTTGGAACTTTCGACCACCTTGCTAATGAGGCTGCCGGTATCGCTCAACAGCAGGGTATTGCTTTGACGGAGATTGTCATGGAGTTTGTGGTCGATGGCACTCAAGAGCCCCAGTTGCCAGATATTGCCCAACAGCGAATTCAGCACTTCAAGCTGCAACATATCCCTCAGATAGTCTTTGGCCCAAGACACGAAGCGGTCGATTGTGTCCTGAGAGTACTGCTGATAACAACCTCCCTTAAAGAGGCTTTTTATATCGCCGGTAGAGGCTTTTTTAAGAGAGTCCATAGTGGCCTGCTTGCCGTTGGCTATACGATCAAACAACCGGCTCCCGTAGAAATTAGACGGGTCGCTCTCGATGGCCATCAGACGGTTGCGGTAGGTGTCGCCTTCAACGGTTTTATTCAGGATTGCCACTTTTTTGGCCACGGCCTTGTAAAACCGCTCTATGCGAGAGTCGTTGTTACGGTCGACCTCGCCGCTCATATCGGAGAAGTATTCCTCCAACTGGGCGCTGCAGTCGCTGAAGAACTCCTTGTTTATATTCTCTGAGAATTTGACTAAATCTTGAGGATTGCCAAAAAAATTCCAATTGTTTTTTGTATCCACAAGATAGCGCACATAGTCCTTGATCCAACCAAACACGCGGTGCTTCTGACCTATGCGGCCGGTACTTATGTCAAGCAATATGTCGTTAACGGCTGTGGCGAGAGCCAACGAACTGTCGAGTTCAATCTCATAGCCGTTGTCAAAATCGATTTCACGTGCGAAAGTGCGCAGAATCACCTGGAAAAACGAGTCGATGGTGCTCACCGAGAACGAGTCGTAGTTAAACAGGATATCTCCCAGCGCTCGAGATGCAGCCTTACGCACATCTTCTAAAGGGTCGGAGAAATACTGAACGAAGAAATCTACATAATCACCCTTGCCAAGACTAAGCAGATGCAGCTGTTTGATGATGCGCTGCTTCATCTCTTCGGTGGCCTTGTTGGTAAACGTGATGGCCAGGATGTGGCGGTGATATTCCGCCTTGTTGCGGAGGTGGTATTTGCCGTCTTTGTCACGCACTCCCAAGAGGTTGACGATATAGGTGCGCGCCAAACTATAGGTTTTGCCTGAGCCAGCCGATGCCTTAATCACATTCAGATGGCCACCTGTGTTGCTTTTTGTCACCTTTGCCATAGCTGTCATTTCACCTTAAAGCCCATAGAGCGAAGCAGTTCCGCGGCACGGTCACGGTAATCGCCCTGCAACAGAATCTCACCCCCGCGTGCGCTTCCACCGGTGCTCAGCCGTTGCTTTAGAGTGCCCGCAAGCGTTTTCAGCGCGGCATCGTCGGCCTTGAAACCGGCGATTATCGTCGCTGTCTTACCCTTACGTCCCTTCCGGTCCAGCACCACTTCCAATCGGTCACCGCCCTGTTGCTGAGCCGCAGTGAGTTCCGGCTGCGGTTGTTCCGGCTCTTGTTTTGCCTGTTCCGGGTCGACTCCGAACGCGGCACCCAGTTTTGCTTTCCAGTCCTCCATTATTTGATAAATTCTATTTGATTACTCGTTAATTAACATATACCGCACGGCGGGCAAGCTTCTTCTTGCAGTCCATCAATTTTTCCAGTTCCCGCTTTTGATCATTGATTGCTTTCAATATGTTCTGACGGAGTTTGCTTATCACCTCTTGAAGTCCGCAATTATCGTTGGGATTAGAGTTATATGCGCAGTAAGTAAGCTTGATCTTACAAATCGCCAATTCACCCTTCACGTCACATATACGAATTTTAGCATTATATACAGCCTGCAACAGTTTGTCGACCTCAGCCCAATGTCCGCAGTCGATTTCATCGCCGGCAACTTCAAGTGCCTCAACATTTTTCGACAGTTTCGAACTCACATGGTTGAAATCATCTATTGTTTTTACGTATTCCATCTGTAGTTTATTCTTCTCGTAGTCGTGCTGGCATTTGTCGTGCTGCTGCTTGCAGTCTTTCAACGACTTCAAGCATTGGCCCAATTGGTCTTCAAGCTGAGCAAGCTGGTTGTTTGATTTGGCCAATTCTACACGGAGGCTCTCGATATACTCCTCATGGCCGCAATCGTACCGACTGATGCTTGCCACAGCGCCTGAAAACAGCGACTCATAGTTTTGCAGCGATTTCATTGGCACATACATCACACAGGTTGCGGGGCTGTTCCCGGAGAAAAACACGTCGGATTTGTTCCCCGTCATTTCTATGCTATTGGGGTCGGTGTTGAAACAATTGATGGCCTGAAGACTTGTGCAGGCGTTGAAAACATGTTTACCCAACGCCGCTATCGAAGCGGGAATTGTGGCGGAGGTCAAGTTGTCACATCCCGAAAAGGCTTCATCGCCAATGCGGGTCACCGTGCCTGGAATCACGACCGAAGAGAGCATCTTGCAGTCTTTAAATGCTCGGTCGCCT
>JBGUHM010000016.1:0-30744 GCA_045112115.1 Sodaliphilus sp.
AATTATGAGCAAAATGAATACTATGCACATTTGATTGAGGTCGCGGCGGCTTTCTCTTGCAAAGTAAAATGCTTCAAATATTTCTGCGTCAGAAGAACTATCAATTTCAAGGGGCGGAAAATATTTGAAAGCTAAAGATAACTGCATTTGCGCAGGCAATACAGATCCGCATCCCGTTAACCAGGCGACAAGGCGCTAAACATTTTTTAACAATCCATTTTATTGCCAAATCGACAAAAAATAATATCTTTGCGAACTGAATTGCTTTGGACTCAATAATTTAAAAAAATAAACATTATGCGAAAACTATTATCTATTTTACTATTTTTAGCACTAGGGAGTGTGCTTAGCACTACTCTGCTGGCGAGGGGCGTCCAATATCAAGCGTTGGCGCAGTACCCAAATGGAAACGTCAGCCAGATGAACGGGGAGAGTGCCGTGTCGCGCGGCCCTGTCGTCACGTTCTTCAGCACCAACCTACCCGAAGACTGCCCCGACATTAAAGCCACAATCGGCGGTAATTCAATCCTGTCGGGAGCAACCGTCAGCCGGAACGACGTCGTGACGTTCACCGCCCAGGCAATAACTGGATACCACATTGATTGGTATGTGAATGGAGAGTTGTACGTAAGCCCCGACGGAGTGGCCCCGCAATCGCTCTCGCTTGCCATGAATGGCCGTGACCGCCTGAAGGTCGAGGGCCAATATGTGGAAAACTTCAAATATATCTTCAAGGGGACACCTTTTGTGAAGTATGCCGATGACAACGGGGTGATTGTTGTTCCCGCCAACTACTACCACCACAAGTACGAGAGACTGCGCGCCTTCGGCTATAGCCTCCAGACGTGGACGGGAAGCAACGGCAAGACCTACCGCCCTGACAACATCGTCACCGACACCCTCGTCACCCGCGACACTCTGACGGCCGACGTGATTATGACGCCTAACTTCGTGCTCAACGAGGAGGACCTGGGCGATGCCACCGTGACGTCGCTGTGGGAGTTCGGACTGCCCGACAGTGTGGCGCTGTTCAGCAACTTCCAGAATGTGTGCTGCTTTGTCAAGCCCACGCTCTACAACTCTTACTACATCGACATGAACATGACAATCAATGCCAAGGAGGGTTGGATTGACAATGAGCAGTGCGCTGGCGAAGGCTATGCCGAGGTGGGTGCCGGAACAAAGTTCTCGTTGCCAGCACGCTACGGCACCATTTACAAGATGGTGACCAAAGACGCGCTCTCGGCAACCACCATCGCCGACAGCACCACCTACAAGACTGACATTGATTCCAACGGCAACCACGTTGCCACTCTCTTCTACTATGAGTCGACCAACGACTCAATCGACATCGTCGTTGGCGAGGACATCCGCTTGATCTCGGTCTCGGCATCCTATCCTGGCGGCGACAATTACATGTCGTGGACGCCTGAGATGAAGACCACACAAGACGCAATCATCACGGTGGACAAGAGCGACCCGTCGGGATGCCTGCTCTTCGACATCTCTGACATCGAGATAAACGGCGGACTGAACGTGACGGCGGGAACGCCGCTCGACAGCTTGTCGGCGCAAATCGAGGTGCCGGCCGAATTAGATGAGAGCAAATACCTATCGGTAAGCTTCCAGATGGGCGAAGGCTTCTCGTATAAGCACAAAAAAGCGTTCGTGCAACTGCGCCTTGAGGGTGAAAACAAGTCGGCAAAGGTCAAGATGACTCTCTCCGACACCCAGGGCAATCTGTTGGAGTCCAAGATCTACAACTATGTCAATGCCGACAGTGTGCTTCTTGACACGCTGGCCAATTTTGCAAAACCCAACGATATCTACCTCTATGACCACGTGACGATGAAGCTCTATGTGTATGGCGAGGCCGACAGCTACCGCCTGTTCATGCCCATCACGAGCTCGGGTGAGATTTGCGAGGTGCTGCGATTCCCCGAAGGATATGTATTCACGCCTTATGTGGCGAAGAGTGAGATTGACCTCGACGGCATCGGTCTGCTCTCAGTCGACGCATTTGAGGTGGTGGGCGTTGATGACGAGGCAAGGCACGTCACGCTCAACGCCATCGAGGAAGTACCAATGGGCGACATCCTTATAATCCACTCCGACCAGCCCGGTGCGGTGCACAACATACCGCTGACAAGGGCCGACGACGCCTATGTTCGCAACAACAACAAGCTATGGGTGTCCGACGGCACTGTAAGGGGAGGACGCGACATCTACCGCTTCGCAAAAGAGGGTGACACTTACGTGTTCCGACGCTCGTCTTCAACCGACATCCTGCCCGACGGCGAGGTATATCTGAAGTATCATAGCGCCACCAACACCGACACCTACTACCTCTCCGAAGAAGATGTGCCGCAGAAAGTGGAACAACTCACCTTCCATGACGAAGAAGACAATCGCGACCTCATCAATCAGTACAAGGGCCGCACCATCAGGGAGGTATTGCTCGATGGACATACTTTCTTCAAGAACCACAAGTGGAACACTCTGTGCTTGCCCTTTGACATCATTGCCGAGAATATCGACCTCACTCCGCTGAGCGATGCCGAAATCTGGGAACTGGACATCGCACACAAAGACTCTTATGTCAGGCCGACAGGATTCGATGAGCAGACCGAGGTGCTCACGCTGAACTTCAAGCCAGCACGCAATATCGAGCCGGGTAAGCCTTATGTGTTTGAATGGCGCACCATGGTATCGAGCACAATCGAAAACCCTGTGTTCCAAAACGTCACCATCAAGAGCAGCGAGGAAGGCGAAATGGCGGTCACCAGCAACGATGGCACCGTGCAGTTTGTCGGAACCTATGCTCCCACCACGCTCATAGGCAACACCACCGCAAACATGTATATGGGGCCTAACGACAAGTTTGTCTATCCAAGGAGTTACGACTATGTGAACGCTTTCTATGCCTACATTCTCGTTGACCTGGGTAACGGACTTGGACTGCCAGGCGAAAAGACCGTCAAGAAGATTATTATGAACATCACTGGCGAAGACGACATCATAACCGATGTTATCGAAGTCTTGCTGCCCACCCCCGTGAAGGACGACGCATGGTATGACCTTAACGGACGCAAGTACAACCAAAAGCCCAGCGAGCCGGGCATCTACATCATGAACGGCCGCAAAATCCTCATCCAGTAACCATAGTGTGAACTGATAAAACGGGGTGTGTCAACTTCATTTCGACACACCCCGTTTTTGCGCTTTACCGCACTCAAAAAGACCGATTTTCACGGGCCACTTGCAACAATCTGATTACCCGGATTGGGCACAATCCTCCCCTGCCCCATCCTCCATACCGACGCTCATCTAATTCCTGTAAATAATGTTCGCTAAAGCAACGGGGGATAAAAAATCTTGCAGATCTCGTTGCACGTAAAGAAATTTTCAGTAATTTTGTCGCCAAGAAACATAGCGGTGTTTTTTTTGATTTGTTTGTTTCCAATTCAAAATCAATAAAAAAATGTCGCTAATTTTATAATTTTTCAGTTAATTAACCTTCGTAAGACTCAAGTTAAATCATTATCACTGTGAAAGTCATGGCAGATTCTATAACTATCAAGCGCCAATACCTGTTGCGCGATCACAACACCTTCGGGCTGGAGGTAAAGGCCAAACAGTTTATCAGCTATCACACGGTCGACGACCTTGTCGAGGTGCTAACGAGCCTGAACGACAAAAGGGAACAAATCCTGCACATCGGCGGCGGGAGCAACTTGCTTTTTACCAAGGATTTCGATGGCAGTATTCTCCATTCCGACATCAAGTTTATCCAATTTGTGGCCCGCGATAGCCGCGAAGTAGTGGTTCGCGTTGGAGCTGGCGTCAAGTGGGATGATTTTTGTGCCGAAATGGCTCGCAACAATTATTACGGCTGCGAGAATCTCTCTTACATTCCCGGCGAAGTAGGTGCTTCGGCCATACAGAACATCGGAGCCTACGGTGTCGAGGTGGACAGTATCATTCAACAGGTCGAGACGATAGAGGTCGAGACGGGCAAGCCGCGAGTGTTCTGCACAGCCGAATGTGAATATGGCTATCGTGACAGCGTCTTCAAGCAACGCCTGAAGGGAAAATACATTGTCACGGCCGTTGTATATCGGCTTTCGGTGCTACCCGTTGTCCATCTTGAATATGGCCAGTTGCAGCAGTTGCGCTCAAGGGCGACCACCCCCACGGCACAAGAAATTCGCGAGGCCGTGATTGCGATTCGTCGTTCCAAATTGCCCGAGCCTGAGGAACTGGGCAGCGCGGGCAGTTTCTTCAAGAATCCCGTTGTGCCTGCAGCGGTGTTCCGACAACTGGCTGCCGCTTACAGCGATGTGCCACATTTTGTGGTTGACGACTGTCATATCAAGCTTCCGGCGGCATGGCTAATCGAGCAATGCGGGTGGAAAGGCAAGCGGCACGGCGGCGCCGGTGTCTATGAGAAACAGCCGCTGATTCTTGTCAACCTTGACCATGCAACTCCCAACGACATCATCGAACTAGCCGATCTAATCCAACAAAGTGTTTTCAAGAAATTCAACATACAACTCGAACCAGAAGTTAATTATATCTAATACAACAAATTAAACTGAATATCATGGCATCATTTATCGTAGAAGGGAACCATCGCCTTCACGGCGAGATTACACCTCAAGGAGCAAAAAACGAAGCGCTTGAAGTCATTTGTGCGACATTGCTTACTTCCGAAGAGGTCGTCATTGAGAACGTTCCCGACATCTTGGACGTAAACAACCTCATTCACTTGCTCAGCGACATGGGAGTCATCGTCAAGCGTCTGGACGATAGCACATATAGTTTCAAAGCCGAACAAATCAATACGGAGTTTATTGAGAGCCAAGACTTCATGACAGAATGCGCACGACTAAGGGGCTCGGTGATGCTGATTGGACCGCTCTTGAGCAGGTTAGGCAAAATGTATTTTGCCAACCCAGGTGGAGACAAGATTGGACGACGACGTCTCGACACCCATTTTCGCGGCATCGGCAAACTGGGGGCCACTTACAGGTTTATCAGCGAGAAGAAAGCATATAAATTCGAGACCACAAGCCGGATGAAAGGTTCCTACATGTTGCTTGACGAGGCATCTTTGACCGGCACGGCCAATATCGTCATGGCAGCAGTCATGGCGAAGGGCACAACCACCATTTATAACGCGGCTTGTGAGCCCTATATACAGCAACTGTGCCGAATGTTGAACCAAATGGGAGCGAAAATCACCGGCATTGCCTCCAACCTGTTGACCATCGAGGGGGTCGACCATTTGTGTGGCGCACGTCACCGAATACTCCCCGACATGATCGAGGTGGGCAGTTTCATTGGAATGGCTGCCATGACGGGCAGCGAACTGACCATTAAGGACGTATCCTGGGACAACCTGGGCATCATCCCCGACAGTTTCCGCAAACTTGGTTTAAGGCTGGAAAAGCGTGGTGACGACATGTTCATCCCGCATCAAGAGCACTATGAAATAGAACGTTTCATGGATGGCTCTATACTGACGCTGGCCGATGCGGTGTGGCCGGGGCTCACCCCCGACTTGCTAAGCGTGATGCTGGTGGTGGCAACTCAAGCCAACGGCAGCATTCTCATTCATCAGAAAATGTTTGAGAGCCGACTCTTCTTTGTGGACAAACTCATTGACATGGGGGCACAAATCATCTTGTGCGACCCCCACCGCGCCGTTGTCATCGGGCATGACCACCACATTCGCTTGCGGGCCAATCACATGGTCTCGCCCGACATTCGCGCCGGGATTGCCATGCTGATAGCCGCCATGAGCGCTGACGGTGTGAGCCGCATCGACCACGTCGAGCAGATTGACCGAGGTTATGCCAAGATAGAAGAACGCCTTAACGCTATCGGCGCAAGAATCACACGTATCGAATAGTCAACTGTAAGAGTTTCAACCAAGTTGTATATTCGTTGCGGCCCACATCGGCACACAACCCACGTGCCGTGTGAGGGCGCTTCTATGGCTTTGTCTCCGACAAAGAGACAAACGGCGGGTTTGCGGGGCGGCTGACGATGTGTTGCACCTTGTTATAGTTATTGCGGAAACAAAAATCCCATTTTTTAGGTATTGCCGTGACTGTCAAAGCTCTGTACTTTTGCGGCAGAATAATAACAAAAATTGCATTAAAATGGGACTATTGAAATCTTTCTTCACAAATTGCGCCAATCCGAAAGGACGGATGGGGAGAGCGATGCTGCGGTTCATGAACTTCGGTCACGCACCGCTGACGAACTGGGGCTTGAACCTTATCGGTATTCACGATGGCTGGACGATGCTGGACATCGGCTGTGGCGGAGGTGCGACTTTGAAACGGCTGCTCAAAAGGAGCAACGACGCGCAGGTCTATGGCATCGACATCTCTCAAGAGAGCGTCGCGAAAGCGCGCAAAGTCAATGCCGATATGCTCGGCAAGCAGGTGTTTGTCAGCCAGGGATCAGCCGAGAGACTGCCTTTCGAGGACAAGCAGTTTGATCTTGTGACAGCCGTCGAGACAGTGTATTTTTGGCCGAACCTGCCCTCATGCCTGCAGGAAGTCAGCAGGGTGTTGAAGCCTGGCGGAATATTTGCCGTTCTCGTCGAGGTCATCGAGAGTGATTCCGTGTGGACCAAAGTGGTGGATGGCATGACTGCCTACTCGCCGGAGCAACTGAAAAAGTTGCTCGACGACGCGGGTTTTGTCGATACCGAAATCCACCGCAAGAAACCATCGTATGCCGCCATTATTGGTGTGAAGCCATCATAGCAACTGAACAATGGTGACTCTGGTTTTAGGACTGCTTATACCATTGTTTGGCACAATGCTTGGCTCGGCTTTCGTCTTTATGATGAAAGGCAAGTTGTCCGCCAAGTTGCAGAAGACGTTGCTCGGATTCGCCTCGGGTGTGATGGTGGCTGCTTCGGTATGGTCGTTGCTAATTCCGGCGATAGAGCTGGAAGCGACAAGTGGTGCATGGGCGGTTCTTCCTGCCGCCGTGGGATTCTTGTTGGGTATCGGCTTCCTGCTGGCAATTGATGAACTGACACCTCACCTGCATATCGGTTCCGACAAGCCCGAAGGCGTCAGTTCCCACCTGTCAAAGACAGCGATGCTGGCTTTGGCCGTCACCATCCACAATATACCCGAGGGCATGGCGGTGGGCGTCGTGTTCGCCGGAGCCGACAGCGGCGTGACGAACATATCGCTGGCCAGTGCCATTGCCATATCGTTAGGAATCGCCGTTCAGAACATACCCGAAGGCGCCATTATCTCCATGCCAATGCGTGCCGCAGGCAACAGCCGTTGGCGGTCTTTCCTCATCGGTTCGTTGAGCGGTGCGGTCGAACCGGTCGGCGCTCTTGCAGTGTTGCTGCTGGCGTCCGCAGTCTTGCCTGTGCTTCCCTATATGCTCGCTTTTGCCGCAGGTGCGATGTTCTACGTTGTGGTCGAAGAATTGATCCCCGAAGCTTCAAACGGCCAACATACCAACGTAAGCACCATAGGTTTTGCCGTAGGCTTCGTCATAATGATGGCGCTCGACGTGGTAATGGGATAACACACCATCCAATCTCGCGATACTGCTACGAGTGTGGCGCCCCCATGTTGTGACACATACAACATCCTCATAGCCACAAGCCTTCACCCTTGACTTACGTTTACTTCTCCATTACTTTCCTGAAACGGAACATTCCGTCGTTGTCCTCTTGTTCACGGGCCGTTGCCGAGTCGTTTGGGTCGGGGTGGTGGCTGTTGAAGAACTCCACGATGTGGAAGCCGCAGCGGTTCACGTAGAAATGTATGTTACGCTTCTCGAAATAGGGTGTGACGGTTTCCCACACCTTCACTTCGGGGTGCATCTTCTCTATGGCTTGCCAAGCGGCATAGCCGATGCCACGACTGTGAGCCTGCGGCGACACAAAGAGCAAGTCAAGGTCGCCTTGAAGTGCCTCTTTATCAATGCGGATTACCAAACCGCCAACTACCTTGCCGCCGCAAACAATGCGATAGGTTTCAGCATTCTCCTCGTCGATGGCACGCTCTATCGTGTCGCGCGAGATAATCTCGCCGTCTTCCTCGAAATGGTTGTCACGCATGCCAAACTCCTGCGTAGCACCATACTTGAAAGCCTCCTGGTTGTCAAGTATGAACTGGTTTCGCTCTGTCTCTTCAAGCGGAACTAATGTTACTTTTGCCTTGCTCATAATTATAGTTATAAGTTAAGCGGTTGAGATTCCTAAAATCAACTTAACAGCCCTATGACAGAATATGTCGGGATTATGGATTATGCTCCATAACTCTTTCCCAGTCTAAATGAAGCCGATGCCATTTATCTACATGAGTTCCCAAAGCACCTATTTGCCGAGGGTGTGCAAGTGGTAGGACGTTTATTATCTTACCGCCAATCTCAGTCTGCGAGCATTTTCCGTAGCCATATTGGTCAACATACTCCTGTAATGAATGATAAGGCACATCAGCAACTTTATTAAGGAATTGACCTATGGGAATGTCTCCCAAAAGAATCAAAAGATTCGCTTGTGACTTTTCTATTTCGGCAAGTATTTCATCACGACGCGCATCGTCACAAAACACAGACGGCCTTTTTGGGATAGTCACTTCATTTAGCCCATATGTCTTGATTAAGGGATTGTATTTTTCTGTAATCACCTTTGCTTGGCTTATATTCAACCGGATTTCAGGAAGAAGGTCGCACAACCAAGCATCATTTCTCGTATATCCCAAAGGTGCCAATATGTTTTTGTCGAGGACTTTTGCAGATGGACCATTCAGATGAGATCCTGCAGGTTCAAGCACTCCCACATCTTCAGGTATTTTGATTCTGCCGATAATTTCTAAGGCTTCTTCTGGATTACCATCCCAAAAAATCCGGGGTTCACTTGCCACCGCCAATGCTTGGCAGATCGTTTTATTCCCCTTCTTCCATTTTGCGTGTACAGCACTGGCATATACTCCAAGAACAAATACTTTTTTAGGCGTCTTGTCTTGTTGCTCCAATGCTTTAACTCTTTCACCAAAAGGATAATAGTATTCCATAAATAACTGATTTTTCAATTAATGATTTACAAAGATAGTCATTTTTCCTCGTTTGCAGAATGCTTTGTCTCTGTATACTTGAGGGGTACATCGGCAAAAACTGGTGCGCTCTGAAAAGAGTGACTGGCGGCTTTGTACCGCAACTTCAATAACAAATCGCCCACAGGCCTGTCCTCTATGTTGGGATTCAGACCTGTCGGCGATTTTTGTTCTGTGAGGGTGTTCACGCCCTCGGTCAACGCACTGCGACTTTGCGCATTTGGCCGTCAGCAATCACAATGTAGACACCTGCCGGCAGATGCACATTGGCGCCGGTGCCAACAAGCGCTCCTGCCATATTGTAGATAGCAACGCGACGAGCACCCGACACCGTTAATGTGCCTTCCGACACTCTGATCTTAACAGCGTCGTTGTTCACTTTGGTGATTGAAGTGAAGGATGTGGGTGTCGGCTTCTTGGTGAGGTAAACGGCATAATTGGTCGGAGTATTTCCAGCTTTGAGTGCTGGCGCTCCGCTTGATGCAGGCGTGAGCATGATTACTCCGTGCAAGTCGTAGCATGTGCCCTCTTCTATCGGTGAGGCGGTTTCAAGCCAATCAAAAGTGATGGGAACCAGCTGGCCCATGTCGCCATTAAGGCCATCGTAGGCGCTAACCACTGGTCTGCCATCAATGAGTCGGTAGTAGCCGCTGAAGTCAATCACTTTGTCAGGAACGGGAGCAAGCGCTTGGCTCAAATCTACCGTTTCGGCCGTCACGCTCTGCACCATGCCGGCCTCCGGGAGACCGGTAAGCGTGAGCGACGGATTGCCGTCAGCCTGATTGAAGATGCCCCACACAGTTCCGGCCTTGAACGCCTTCATGCCGGCCACTTCGTTGAAGTAGTCGCCACATTTGACCTCAATCCACGAACCTCGGCCATTGGTGGCAAAGAGACTCTGGCCGTAACTATCGACTACGGTGAGGTTGTCGGCAACGTGATAATTCACGCCGTATATGCCGCCTGCCACAATGTCGTCGAGCAATGTTGTGGCATAGATGGGGTTAACCTCGAATAGCACTTGATCGCCCCAAATCCTGTTGGTGTTAGGTGTTTTGATATCACGCAGACACATCCTGTAGACTACGCCGGGAGTGCCTTCAAAGTTGGTACTGATGTTCACCGTGGCTGTTCCGCCGGCCGGGATGGTGACAACATTAGTGTTGCCACTGAAGAGCACCCACTTGCCGTCGCCGGTCAGAATCATGTAAGGAACGGGACCCACATAATCGCCGGTTCCGCTGTTGCTCAGAACTGCGGTCGCGCTCACGTTATCCATGTCCATCATGTAGTTGGCCACTTGCAACTGTGACGCGATAGCGATGTCGTAGTTGGCGCTCTCCTTCACCGTCACCGTTATTGCGGTGCCGATTATTTCGAGATTCTTGTTGAGTACGGCGAGTCTGTATTCGCCGGGTACCGATGGCGCGGTGATTAAGCTGGTGAACGTCACCTTGCCGCCTGTAAGCACATTGACGTTGATGGGGTCGAAGATGGTGAATTCATCTGTCTGGCTGATGAAGGCAAAGAACACATTGTCGAAGTATTCCCGGCCGGAATTCGACACCGTCGCGGTCACATTCAGTTTGTTGCCGGCGCCAACCTCAGCGGGGGCACTCAGGTCCACCACGCTCAGCTGGCCGGCATCGGTGGTTGCTGCCGAGAAGTACATCACGCCATCCTGCACCTTCACGTTGATATAGCGCGGAAGGCTGGGAATGTTATTGAGATAGGCAAAGGTCGTCATTTCTGAGTTCTCGACTTTGTAAGCGAGCCACAGTCGGTAATTGCCATCGGCAATCGAGGTCGGAGTGTTATAATTAATAACGTGTTTGTCGGTATAACTGTAATTGGAGCCGAAAACAAAGTTCCTCGTAAGCGTGTTGTTCGAGGTGAATTGAACAATCTTGCCGTTCAAATCGCTCAAGACCAGACCAATCGTTATGTCGGTGTTAAATCCGTAGCCATAGCCGTTGAAGTGAAGATGCTTGATGCTGATGGGCGCTTTTTCGCCCAGATTCACATATTGGGTCGACGGCCAGAACATGGTGCATGACGCCTCTATAAATCGGTCGGGCTCAGGCTCGCCGCGGTCGGGATAGACATTGGCGATGAATTCCTGTGCGGCGTTGTAGCCGCCCTCAAACGAACCGATGCCCTGGTCGGTGGGATTGAGCATGGTGATGAGGAAGTAGCCATTGCTCTTGCCGCCCCAGCCCCAGTTGAAATGGTAGTAGCCCTGAGCGTTGACCCCGTCAAGTACGAACGCGTGGCCGCCGCCATTAAACGTGAAACCGGCGTAAAGCACCGGGCGGAAGTTGATCAGCTCGTTCATCAGCAGGCTGTCCCACTGTGCGTTCGGAACGCAGTGGCGGATGTACTTTCTCATGCCGTGGTTATAGCCGAAGTACTCGCGCATCGCCTCCATCGCCGCAAACGTCGGCGTGCTGCTCGACTTGCCGTACTGCATGTGAGACGCGATGCCCACGTGCGACATGAGTGTGGCAACCGCGTTGCCCTGGGCCTCGTTATAGGTGTCCGGAATATAGGTGTCGAGCATGTTCTCCCAATCGTAGGTGGTGTTGCCAAAGTCGGCGCTCAACGTCTGCTCCTCCTTGTTGTCGACTTTGCAGACGTAGGTGAACTCTCCGGTTCCCTGTTTGGGCCACTTGTGATAATTCATCACCTGCGCCGTGGCTGTCGCAACGCATCCCACAGCGGCATGTTCGCCTTCTGCCCCTAAGGTCGGGCACAGGTCGTTGTACGGCGAATTCTGGTTCCAGTTGGTGCTGAGCAGTGGAGTGATACTCACCGTCGACTCTGTGCCGGATGCCTTATACGCGGCCTCCGGATGGGTGCGTACATAATCCATTTGCTCTGAGTAGCAGGCGAGCATGTAGCTCAGGCCGTCGGGAATGTCGTTGACATCAAACGTGCCTTCGTCGCTGTAGCCTATCACTGGAGCTGCCAAGTCGTCGCCCGACACAATCACAAAACCACGATTCTGGCTGTTGTTGAACACATAGTAGTCAACCTCTTTCGCGGTGTTAAACGCAGTCATCGCCAACGTCAACTGAGGCGCTTGTCGATTCACCCCCAGCAAATGACGCGATGAGTTCGTGAGCAAATAATTCATGGCCACATTTTGGGCCTCGCTTGCCGTGCGTTGCTCGGCCATTGCTGGCAGACACATCAGCATAAGCAGCATCATCAATACTTTTTTCATACCATATTTAGGCTAAGTTAGAAATTGCAAACCGATTGAAAACAGGCAAATTGCAGCGTCCTACATGAAAACGCATACCACAATAAACAATTGGAAAAACAGCTCTCGTAACGTGCTTTCCGCAAGCAAATTTACTGCTTTTACTTGACATGACAAAACATTTTTTTCAATTTTTAACAAAAACGTTTATTAATGTGAGTCGCAAGGCGAAAACGATGGCTACTGTAGGCTTCGGGTGCCGAGGACGATGTTTGTTATATGATAAAAAGTTGTATCTTTGCAGCCGCTATGACAAAAGAAGAACTGATATTGGACTGCCGTTATTACAACGGTGAGAATGAAGCCCCTGAAGGAGTGAATGAACTCATGTGGGATTATGAGAAAGTGTGGGTCAAGCGTATGCTTGAAAACGACCCAGCACTTCAGAATTTAATCGACTACTATACAAAAAGTTACAATTTGCCTTCCATCTTACCATATGAGGTTGACGGCACCCCTCTCGGCATTAAAGCCATTCTATGGAACAGACTTGATCATTGGAGCTATTATCCAGCCGATGCCGAATGTTTCAAAGCATGGTATCTTGAACAATACGTCGCACGTTCCAAGACACACCGCCAAATACTGAGCAACCGGTAATTGCGCCTAAGGTCTTTATTGATAGTGTTAACGGTTATTCTTGCGCCGACCGAACAGTATCCTCCGGCACGACAAAACGACACGACCCGCTATGGGCCGTGTCGTTTATAGAATGTTATGAAGATGTGTCATAAATAACAATGATTATTAAGCACACTTCGCGCAATTAAATTACAGAAAACAATAATCAGAGTTTCAAGAATTTAATTATTTAAAAATCAATAAATTATAGATTTTTGGATAATTTTTGAAACAAATTTTTGATAAATTTGCTGCGCTGCGCTTGCCCTTCGGGCTCCCCTCTGGGTCGCGAGCACTTCGTGGTTCCACCGCGCAAGCGGTGCTATTTGTTCACGCTTTTTAATTATGACACACCTTCTCTCACTTAACCAAGATTTTCTTGCCGTCTTGTATCACAATGCCCTTGTAATCCTTGCCTACGGGTTGACCCATGAGGTTGTAACGCTGGCCGTGCTTCTTCTCGTTGGCATTGATTTCTTCAATCGCTGTCGGGTACGATTTCTTGAAGGTGGCGCTCACCGTCACGGGTGCGGCGGGCATCTCGAAGGTGTAGGTGCCGTTATCGCCCGGAGTGAGTTCGACATTGCCGCCGCGCAAACGCAAGGGTGCGCCGCTTGGCTCGTCCTCGTTGGTGAAGGTCACGGTGAGGTTTTTCAACTCGTAGCCCTCGTCGGGGGTCACGGTCAACGTCACGGTCTCGCCGATGGAGGCGGCCTCCTTGTCGCTGGTCACCATGCCGTGCTCAAACGATTCGGGCAAGTTGATGGCGAGCTGAGGCGACACCACGGTCAGATGAATGAGGGATGCATTATAGCAACCAACAAGGGTCCTAACGGTGTAGGTGACTCCTGCCTCAAGCGTGGCTGTGAATTCCGCGTCTTCATTTTTCGCTTCATCATATCCAAAATAATCTTCGCCAAGGAACACCCCAACTGAAGGCGAGAGCGAAGCATCGCCAATAGTGCGGAAGGTGTACTCTCCGCTCACCGGTGGGGTGAAGGGATATTCGAACAGCGAGCCAAACGGAGCGTAAATCTCATTCTCACCCAACGTGATGGGGGCGATTTCGTACTTGGCTATGTTCAGGATGGCGCTGTCGACGCTGCCCTCAAAAAGTTTAGTCGCAACCTGACAAGTTACACCTGCCTCAAGCATGATGCCAGCACAGATTGTCTGCCCCGGTACTTCGGCATAGCCCATCGACGAAGCAATTCCTTCATCATTATCTGCAAGAGCCACCAACGCCTCAGCGTTACAATTCATCGTGAATAGGTAGGCACCACTCTCAGTGGGCGTAAAGGTATAGAGTGTGGGTTCTTCGGCTAAAGCCACCTCGTTGTCGCCCATTTGGAGCACGTTGTCATCGACAACCGGCGACTCTCCATTAGTCACTGTCAGATGCATGACGGACATAACAGGCATATCAGGATTGCCTGCAGCCTTGACGGTGTAGGTGGCACCAGCCTCCAGATTGACCGTGAAATCCAAATTTGTACTGGCGTTATAATATCTGCCAATCAAATTTTCTCCCAGATATATTTCAATAGCGGGACGTATTTCAGCATCGCCAGTTGTGTAGAACCTATAATCACCGCTCTCTGTAGGCGTGAATGAATAATCGAAGGAGTTGCCATATGGAACGTCAATCACATTCTTGCCCACAGTGAGGGGGGGGAGTTCGAGTTTGGCGATGTTAAAGATCACACCCTCGATGACGTCTTCTGCATTAGCCGCCGGCACAACGTAGTAAGTCGTATTTGCCTTAAGCATGGCTCCTACCTTGACCGTTTCACCCTCGGGGGCATAACCATAACTTATTAAGTCATTGTTCTCTAAAAGCGTTACTTGCGCTTCGGCACCGCAGTTCATCGAGAAAACGTAGGCTCCACTTTCTTCGGGCACAAAGGCATATTGTGTGCTTTCGTAATTCAAATCTATCTCATTGTCGCCCAGTTGGAGCGATGGCATCTCGTATGACCCGCTGATGACGACATCGGCTGCGGGCATGGTGAATGTGTAAACCCTGCCAGATTCGTCGACTGTCATGGCGACAGGCTGGCCGCCGCTGGTGGCCGTCAGACCAGAAATAGTCACTCCAGCACTCACCGTTAGTTTGACTTCTTGTCCCTCGTAGGCCACAACAGGCAGTGGTCTCAGCACATTTGAGAGTTCGGCACACTCGGGGTCGGGGATGATGATGTGGCCTGGGCGTATCACAACCTGGGCAGGAACACTTGTAGTTAATTCATTATTAGATACCAACCTCATGATATAGGTGGTGCGGGCGTAAAGCTTTTTCGGATAGCCACAGTGGCTGACGTGCGTCTGTGTGAGTGCATCCGGCTCGGACCAGGCATAGTACAGAGAGTCGCTCCACAGGTTTAAAGCCATGGAATGCGATTCGGCGCATGTTGTGCTTATCACATAATAACCGGTCTCCTCGGGAGTGAACGACAGATAGCCCCTTTCATTGTCATTAGGGCCTAGGCCTAACTCAATTCCGTTGTTCTCTCCCATTTGGAGCGGCGTGAAGTCAAATGCCCACACCGTGGCGGTGGTGAGCAGTGCGAAAAGAAATAGTAATACTTTTTTCATAAGCAAAAATTTTTAATTCTTTGAATGTTTATTTGTCGGTGCGAAGGTACATATTTTTTGCAACATGGAGAACTTTTTATTAGCTTTTTCTTAATAAAAAAACGCATTTTTAAACCCGTTTTTTCGTATTTATACCATAAAATTGCATAAATAACACCCATTTGACATTTTTTAAACTTTATTAACAGTTGCCGCAAACCCATAAAACAGCACTTAAACCGCTGATAATCACGCAAAAGACCAGAAGCCCATAATTTACTACCGTTTTTGGTGTTTGCATGTTTTTAATATACATACTACTTTTGTGACCGAATTGCTGGAGAAAGGACATCGACTCCCCATAGAAATTAGGAGTCATGACGCCTTAACCAATCATGCCTATCAAATAATTATATATTCACTACCAATCATAACTACTATGAATAAATATCTTCTTAGTGCGATCATTTCGTGCATAGCATTGTTGAGCACTGCTAAAGAGTATGTGTTCGACCTGCGCGATATCTCGATCCCGACTACGGGCAACACGCTCGAGATGACCAGCGACGATGGAGAAATCACTTTCACCATCACGATCCCGGAGACCGATGTCGCTGATTATGGTACTCCCCAGCGCATCTACTCGATGGAAGATTGTGTGTTTGACCCTCAGACTGGTCGCCTAAAAGTCATTTGGGGCAAGGGTGCATCAGTAAGAATCACTCAGAACATGGGGCGCAACCTTAACTACGTTTGCCTCGGTGAGTGGATTAAAGCCGCCGATGGCACGAATTTCAATTTTAGTAACTACCCGATGAACGGTGACCGCAGCACTCACGTCTGGGACTGCATTCCCAACGGCAACGAACAAAAGATGTGGGCGCTGAACCAGTTTAACCTCAAGGACAAGCAGGACAAAACTGAGTTGTACTCCGACATCATCAGTTGGTATGCCAATACCGAAATATGGATTGGACCGACGTTTATCGTTCGCGACGAGCGCACCTCTCTCGAAGACCTTACGTTCGCCGACCATGCCGTGAAAGACTTCAAGCATGAAATCACCGACGACCTCGTTGGTGTCATAGCCGAAGAGGTAACAGGAGGCGTCGGGAAGATGCTCTTCTGCCGTAGCGCAGAGCCTATCAGCAGCAATCACAAGCACGCACCAAAACCCGGACAGCAGCTGTGGAATAGGCACGGCGAAGTGCCTTCTTATGCCGACCCCGAGACCCCGCAGTTCGCGTGGATCGCGCTCAGAGTCGACGACCCCGACCAATATGTGGGCAAACGATTCAACAACGTGCAAGGTCTATACTGCCCACATGAAGGACGTGAAAACGGACATTATTTCGGATGGCATAACCCAAACATGACGGTGGAGTCTACACCCAATATTGTCGGCGACGCCGAAACGGCTGTCAACACCTACTGCGTGGCAAACTTCTCGGAGCAGGACGACCAGCACTACTTCTTCATGGAGCCGCGTCCCTGCGAGGTATGTAATGTGGTCGAAGCGATGCGTACCGGCAACGATGTCGTGCTCGCCCCGACAAGCGACGCCATCACACCCGACGGCAACGAAGACTATGTCGACGACAACATCGCAGGCGGTACTGCGTTCTTCAACAATTACGGTCTGGGACTGCCACCCTACGGCCCTCAAGGCAACGGTATGTATGCCTATCTCGAGGTCGACCAAGAGTATATGCAGGGCGACAATGACTATCCTACCCATTACGCGCCGCGTTCCTATTTCAAGTTGTTCAACTTCACCAACCTCATCGCAACTTGCTTCTCCGACAACCAGTTCGCCGACACTCATTACTATTTCCCGCTCGACACACCTAATTTCTACTACGATCAGGACGAGCCCGATATCATCTTGGGCTTAATGGGTACAGGAAATACCCATACCGTTCCATCTGGTCCCTACAATGAGGACTTCTTCGTGGGATTCTCCGACTACTACAGCCGGTACGACTGGCATCGAGATGTCAACGTTTACAAGAACGATATGCGCATCAGCCTGATTGAGCACCCCTATGACGGAGACGAACATTTGGCCAATTTTGGCGATATCGACCTGAAACGGTGCGATGTCAACGGACAGCCCATTGCTCTTGTCGCTACGCTCGAGTGCCAATCGCCGGGTATCTATAAGGTGGTCTACAACACCGCTTCGCAAACAGCAATCAACAACGGCGAAGTCGACCCCATGCTTATCGAAAACGGTCATGTGCTTGGACAACCAGTTGTTGACAACCAGATTTTCGACCTCACTGCGCCTCCGGCCGACGACCCTGACGCACTGCCCGCAATTCATTTCAGCGACTGCTTCTTGAGCGAGACCATGCTCACTCACTCCAGCATCATGAACATGAATTCCGACTACACATATCGCCTGTACACCCACAACAACGGACAGGAAATTCATGTCATCCTCAGCCACGTGCCTGTCTATCTCACCGAGTACAACGAGGTATGGCGCGCCAACCTCACCAAGGAACAGGTCGATGCCGATCTCAACGGTGAACTCGCTCTCACTCAGGACCTGCACATCAAGTTCTCGTCAAACCACGACAACCATGTGCTCACTTATCACCTGATGGAAGGTGACAACGACAACGAGGAGCATGAAATAGGCGAAATAGGCAACACCCACCACGGCGACGGCGAAGGCTCGGGAATCGTCTCCCCAGGCGACGACGGATACGAGTACTACGACCAGCACGAGAACAACGGCGTGATTGGATGGGATGGACTCTGGTTTGTGCCGGTAATCGAATCCGACCACAACAATAACACCTACGGATGCTACAAAGAAACCATCGACCGCGCTTATGTGCATCTCGAACGCGACCAGGTCCCTCCTAACAAAAAACTCGGCATCTCCGACAAGGAGGTCACCGACAACGACGGAGCACACTACCGCTACTTCCACGCAAGTCTCCACCTCTGGAGCAGACAAGAAATCCGCGAGAACGCCAACCCCGAAGAGAGATACCTCTACCGTGTCTGGCGTGAAGTAAAGCCGAGAAACAGCGCAAACCAGGCGCCGAGACTGCTCAACGACAACGAGACCACGTCCAACCGCGTGCTGCTCAACGCCGAGCCCGAATTTGATAGGAGCAATATCACTCAAGACGAGTTCCTCTACTGGCTCACCGACTATGCCGGCTTGCAGGAGTTCACAGGTGACGAAATCAAGGTGAGCGACACTTTCCTCAACGAAGTGCCTGCCGACCCCAACGAGCTCAACAACTTCATTCTCGATGTTGAATACCACGCTGTGCTCTACATCCACGACACCGTCGAGGGCCTCTACTATCCCGTTTCGTCAGAGGTAATTCCCATCACGTGGAACCTAAGCGACTCTTCTGTCGTCACTGGCATCAACTCAATTGACGCCGACAACAAAACAATCGCTAATGTCGAATTCTACAACGTGGCCGGTCAACGACTCGCCTCGCCAAAGGGAATCACCATCGTCGTCACACGCTTCACCGACGGAAGCTCCATCTCCACCAAGCAGATATTCAAATAATTGAATAGAACATATCACGTCTTTTGCAGAGCCGCAGCGGAAACCTTTCTCCTGCGGCTCTCCTTTTGCCACCACCGAGCCCTCCGAGAACTCCGAGGACTCTGAGAACTCAGAGAACTCAGAGAACTCAGAGAACTCAGAGAACTCTGAACCCTCCGAGCGCCCAACCACGGTCCCACCCTCATGATGCCATAGGCATCAGATAAATGTAGCCAGCCGTTTCAACGGCTGGAAAAAAGCCGCGTGAAAGAGCGTGCCTTTAGGTACGCGATAAATCAAGCCCAAAGCTAAACGACCACAAACATAGTCACAACAAGTGTCCCAGGCGGCAAAGCCGCCCCTCCGAGTCCTCCGAGATCTCTGAGATCTCTGAGAACTCCGAGCCCCCAACCACTGTCCCAACATAGTCACGAACATAGTCACAACAAGTGTCCCAGCCAGTGCTAATGCATGTATTACATCTTACATATTACATCTTCCATCTTCCATGCGCAACACCCTCCACGCAAAATAAGGGCGGGCCCCAAATGGTGCCCGCCCTTGATAAGGCTCGCGTAATTTCGCGGTTTTACTTCACGATGATTTTCTTGCCGTTCTCAATCACTACGCCCTTGTAGTCGCGGCCAACGGGCTGTCCCATCAGGTTGTAGCGCTTGCCGCTCTTCGAC
Source organism: Sodaliphilus sp. (assembly GCA_045112115.1). Lineage (GTDB taxonomy): Bacteria > Bacteroidota > Bacteroidia > Bacteroidales > Muribaculaceae > Sodaliphilus. Next base: position 19,783 of record JBGUHM010000016.1, read on the forward strand.
TCATTGACGTTGATTTCTTCGATTGCGGTGGGATACCACTTCTTGAAGGTAGCGGTGATATTCACCGGACTGTCGGGCATCACGAATTGATAGGTGTTATCCGTCTCGCCGGGGACGACATCCACCTGAGCGCCACGCAGACGCGAGATATCGCTGGGCACGACTGCGTCCACGGTCTCAACGGTGATAGATTTCAGTTCGTAGCCTTCATTGGGCTTAACGGTGAGCGTTACGGTCTCGCCAGGGGCTGCCTTTTCCTTGTCTGCCGTGATAGAACCGTTCTCCGACTGTGCTACAGCAACTTCAAGCTGCTCGGCGAGGGTGGTGAATACCAGACTTTCGGTCCATATGGAGCTCTTGTCGCCGGGCTCGTTGAAGGCCATCACCTGGAACTCATATTCGGTAGCCGGAGTCAAACCTTCGAGCTGGTAGGGATTGGCGGCGTCCTCGACAATAGTCCACTCGGCAAGCTCTTGTGCGTTGGGCGGCGTCACCTCGATATCGTCGATAAAGATAGCATATTGATTATAGCTGTCGTAGTGACGGAATGCAATAATGCCTTCGCCTTCGAAACCGCTCAAGTCAATCACGAATTCTTCAGCATCTTCAACGTCATCGGTTGAAGGTTGGATTATCTCCGATACCGATGTAAACTCGCTGACATCTTGCCAATCGGTGTTGGTGCATACATACACCTGGATTTTGTCGGGATAAGATGTGCTCTGTTGCCATGCTTTGAACTTGAGTGTTCCCCCGAGTCCGACCGCTGGAGTAATCAGCCAGTTATCGGGATCCAGAGCACCAAGGGAACTGGAATAACTGACCGAATAGAAGCACGCGTCATCCTGAGCACTGCTGGAGTAAGAAAGACCCCAATTATTGCCGTCGCCATCGGCATCATAAACCATGAAGCCGGCAACCTGCTCTGAGTAGTTCTCAAGTGAAAAGTCCCAAAGAACTTTTACGGTTGCCGGATCGACATACGGACGCCAGCGAAGGTCCCACGAACCGTTGTTTTCGCCTGCGGTCCAAGCGAGCATGGCCGATACATCGCTGGGGTCGGCGGTCAGGCTGGTTGGCAGCCCGGGTTCGGGTGTCACCACACCTGCGGGGTCGAAGGTGATGTCGTCCACGTTCAGGAAGAACATATCGGTCACGTTGTGGTGAACGATGGCAAAGCGGCCCGTCTGGCCGTCGTAGGCGCTCAAATCATACTCGTAGAGCACATACTCATCTGTGGCAACTTTGTCGGCTCCCAACTGGACGTAATTGGTGCCATCGACTGTAACGTAAACGCCAAACACCTCGGCGGCGTAACTTGCATCCTGGCCAGCGGCCCAGAAGGTGAGACTACCACCCAGGGTCAACTCCGGCGAAATGAGCCAGTTGTCGGGGAAAAGTGCCTGCCTGCCATCGTTGTCGTAGCTTGCCGAAGCGATAAGGCCTTCGCCGGCATGAGCCGTCATTCTACCGGTTTCCACACCGGTGTTGTTGTAATACGTCCAGTTGAAGCCGTCGTTGTCACGGTCTTCGGGTGTCAATGAACCGAAAGCGGCGTCAGCGTCCTCGAAGTCCCATGTGAGCACATCGCCCACAGCCTTGGGCATCGACAAAGTCTTGACGTTGTCGCCGAGTTTTACAACCATCGGAGTGGGCGTTTCGCCATACTTGGCGGCGATGGTCACTTTCTTACTGTTGTTGTCGTAAGCCTTTACGTTTTTCGCAAGTGTGGTTCTAGCGATCAGTGTCATGGGCACCAAGAGCGATACCAATAACACTAACAAAGTAACTTTTTTCTTCATAAACCTGTTTATTATTGGAATATAAATACGCACCACTAAAAAATCTATTCTAATTCCCCCGAGGGCGGAAAGCACCCTCAATGTCTTGTCTTATAGTGGTTTTCGCATGACCAAGTGGTGCATATAATCAGGGAAACCGCAATAAAACATGGCAAATTTATAAATAATTTTTGAATTATCCACATTTTTTTGGAGTTTTTTAGACTTTTTTAGGAAAATTACGAAGGCGTACGAAGGCGCAGCCCCACGGCACATCATTCAGTGACGGTAATCCGGCCTTGCGGGGCGCGGTAGCTTACGCCCAGCGAGCCGCCGAGGGTGTTGCTCATGTAGCCAATCACCACATTGCGCACCACAAGCGTGGTTGCACGCACCACAGGGCAGTCCTTCAGCATATTGTAAAAGCCGCCGCCCTTGTAATAGGACGACGTTGCCACGGTGTATACGCGCTGGGGGTCTAGTGGGCTGTAACCGCCGGTGTTCTTGTCGAGGACTTCGACTCCGGCTACGGTATGCGTTGCGGTGTGCACGGTGTAGCGCATGCCCGACACTTGCGGGAATTGGGAGTCGTTCTCAGGGGCGTTCCGAGTACATTTCGCGAGCATGTCGAGCAACTGCTGCCCGGTCACACTGATGACGCTCATGCTGTTCTCATATGGCAGCATGGCAACGATGTCGCCATAGGTGACCCTACCTGCGGCGATGTTCTTCACAAAGCTGTTGCCGGTTTGCAGACCTATCTCGGCGTTCATCTCGATGCGGAAGGCATCGGTCACCAGGTCGCCGGCGTTGGTCTCTTGATGCCTGACGAGCGGCACGCCGTCGGCATCAGCCACAGTTAGGTCGTAGTCGGTGGCGCACACCACCTTCTCGGATTCGGCCTTGGCCTCGAGCCTCACGCGGTCCACCTCGGCCGTTACCTTATTGCTCTCGTAAGCGATGTCGTCGACGGCGATGAGGCCGGCGCTCACCGCGCCGTCACCAGCGATGATGAGTTTGCCCACATGCGCCATCTTCGCGCCAGCCTGAGTGACGACGACAGCCTTGCCGTCGGCGTTCAGCACTCTCTCGCTCTCAACTACGGTATGGCTGTGAGAGTCAATCACGGCGTCGATGCCCCGCGTGGCGGATATCAGTCTGTGGGAACTGACTCCCATGGCTTCCTTCTCGCCTATGTGCGACAACAGCACCACATAGTCGGCGTGTCCTTCGCTGCGCGCCTTGTCTACCGCCTGTTGCACCAGTCGGTAGAGGTCTCCGGCATGAAGGTCGTAGAGCAGTTGCCCGTTATCGTCGTAGAACGCGTGGCGCTGCAAGTGCATGGTCTCGGGTGCCAGCGCTCCCACGAAGGCCACTCGTTTGCCGCCGTACTCCTTGACGATGTAGGGTGCGTAAACGGGAGCGGCGGCTCCGTTGTCATAGAAATTCACACAGGTCACGGGAACGCCCAGACCGCCCAGCAGCCGCTTCATATTCTCACCGCCATAGTCGAACTCATGATTGCCTATGGTAATCACGTCGTAACCCACGCTGCGCATGATGTCGATAATATAGCCGCCCTTGGATATGGCGCCCAAAGCGCCTCCAACCATGAAATCACCCAGACTGACGGTCACCACATGGGCTGTGTCGGCTCTGACGATGGCATCACGCAGACCGGCAAACCGGCTATAGCCGCTCACCGCGCAGTGTGTATCGCCTTCGAAGAGAATCACAAGGCTCTTTTGCGACGACGCTGCCGTCAGCCCGTTGCCGCCCAATGCCGGACACGACCAAGCCGTCAACGCGGTCAACACCATTATGAGTGCTACCAATCGATGCTTCATGTGCTTATTTCTCACCAACAAGTTGCAAAGGTAGGCATTTTTCTCCAATTGCCCAACCAATAAGAAAATATTCAATCAATGCCTTTTGGGGCTCTGTAGTCATGGTCAACATTCCCGGACACTGCGACGGGCTTTGCGCTGTCAAACTCACCAACGCCGACGGCAAGTTTGTACTGCTCTTCGCCGATGGAGGCTATGCCACAAAATCATGGAAAGAAATGATCACCAGCGGCATATCGCTCGACAAAAAGATGCAGCGGCGCTCGCTCGAATGGATTCGCGAACAGTCGCTCGACCCCAATTGCGTTGAGTCGCTGGCCACACACGACTCCGATGTTGTGCCGCACACCATCGATTTGTGAAAATCAACACATATTTGATAAAAAGCATAAGTGTCACCTGAAGGCCAGTTGACACTTATGCTTTTATGCTTGATTCTTTTGTTTTATTCGCCTATTCTTTCGGATTCCGCATAAGCAAGTCGAAGGCGTTCCGCAAGTCGGCGGCAGTGTAGGTAATCATTTCCGGAGTCTCGGAAGTGGCTGACGGACCGACGACTTTATGCAGGTCGCCCTCATGGTAATATAATCTTTGTTCAGCGCGCTGGCCGTTAGTGTCATAGCCGCGGATGTAAACGAAAATAAGCCTCTGACTCGACTTGTCGAAAAGGTACTCCTCGTAGTATTTCTTATTACCGATGTTGTAAATGCGGGTTACGAAATAGAGAGGATAATAGAAGAAGTGGGGGTCCTCACCGTCTTTGGCAAGCAGGTAAGTACCCTCCTCGTTGACGTAAAAGAAGTGCAGGGTTTCTGTCGTTTTGCCTTTGCCACGAACAGTATATCTGGCCGTGGTCACGAGTTCGTTTCCTTGGCTCCGGTCAGCCTTGACTGAAGCCTGTGCCTGTTGATATGCTTTCCTAATCGATGAGACTACCGCGTCCGATTGCTCGGCGGCCATAGCCGAGAGCCCGACTAACGACATCAAGATAATGATTAAAACCTTTTTCATACGCTTTAAGTAATAATGTTTGTATTTTTGAATGTGCAAATTTACATATTTTTTCTAAAAAACACACTAAAGTGGGCCAATTATTTCCTAAACGGCCTTTGATTGTTGCTTGTTCGCTAATCTTTTTCTATATTTGCACCGCTAAAGAATACGTTAGGCCTTACGGCCCATCGATTGAAGCACAAGTTTAACTTCAAATATATAATAATATGGAAATCAAAGCGGTAAAATTCCGAAAAGACGGGTTCTATTCACAACCTTTCGTCTTCGGCGGCGAAGAAGGAGCCGAGAAATTTGACAAAAACATACGCTATCGCGGCAGTCTGCAGAACTATCTGATTGACACCGGAAGCGAAGTGATTCTGGTGGATACCGGAATCCCGGCAGGTACACCTGAGGAAGTGCCCGATGAGAACTCCCCGCTCTACACCGGCAAGGATATATGTTCCTATATGGAGGCTTTCGAGGCACTGGGCTACAAGCCGGAACAAGTGACAAAGATTCTGCTCACCCATCGCCATGCCGACCACTCCGGCGAGTTGCGATCGTTTCCCAATGCGAAGGTCTATGTGAACCAGGAAGAAATGGACGCAGCCGAGCTACAGGGTCTCAAGAACCTCGTTCCTGTCACCTTCACCGATGGCGCTTACTACAATTTCCCTGAGGCCCAGAAAATACATGAGGGGATCTATCTCATCAAGGCAAAGGGCCACACTAAGGGCAACAGCATAATAGTGGTGGAGATTGACGGCCTGTTCTACATGATTCACGGCGATATCACCTACGTGGACGAGGCTCTCTATGAGGATAAACTCTCGGTGGTATATGACGACCTCCCCGCAGCACGAGAGACGCAAAACCGCATTCGCGAGTTCATACGGAATCACCCCACAGTTTATTGCGGAACACACACGCCACAGGGATATGAGAACCTGGAGGCCAAGCGGGTGATGGATTTGGACAAGCCGGTTCCCACCGTTTTGGCCGAGATTGATTTCTCCAAGCAAGAAGCCTCAGGCAAATATGTATGCTCCGTCTGTGGCTACGTCTATGACCCGGCGGAACACGACGGAGTGGCCTTCGAGGACCTGCCCGACGACTGGCGCTGCCCGCGCTGCAAACAAGGCAAGGAAAAGTTCAACAAAGCTTAGCCGCCAGCAAGGGTCAATCGACAGAGGGACAAAAGACTTCATCGCTGAGTCTTTTGTCCCTTTGCTAAATCTTCGGTATAACTACATCTCCCGGTGAATCAAGAATGTGGCGTTGACACAAGGCGCCTTCATCACGACCGTCTCATAACCATCCCTGTATCCCTGAGTTCTCGAACCGGCAATCTTCACCCTGGTTTTGCCGTGATGGAGAATCATATACAGATTATTCAAGCAACCGGGATAGGTCTCAAATCTTGTATCGCCGTCCATTTTGTACTGGCATTCGTATTCATCATTGAAGATGATACGCTCCACCTCGCTCTTCGTGATTTTCTGCACACTTACATGGTCGCTGCTGCCCCATGAACTTCTTCTCGGTCCCAATGGTAAACACATGGCTTTTATATTTTAAATTATACAAAATTGAACTATTACGCTGCAAAGTAACAGCCCAAGTGTGCACTCTATCTGCACAGCAAGAAAAAAACAGCTTTTTTCCTCAAAATCACATAAAAGCCACAATCAAATACCTATTCGAACTATTTCTCGATAATGTCGGCTATCTCTTCACGGGCTTGTGAGCCTTCAGGGCAAGGCCATAACGGATACACATGTCCCATCTTTTCGGCCTTGTGCAGGTGGACGTCGACACCGGCGGCCTTCATCTTGTCGCACGTCTTGACAATATCGGTATAGAATATCTCCCAAGTGCCGGTGAAGAGGTCGGTTGGCGGTAGACCCTTCATGTCACCGTAAAGCGGCGATATCATTGGGTCCCGGGGGTCGATGTCGCCGGCCCAGTCAGCACCCACTTTCCTTAGCACTTTAGCATTGAGGAAGGTATCTTTTTCCTGCAATTTATCATCGCCTCCCAACACATCGACCCACGGAGAGATGAGCACCAGGTGGCTGGGAAGAGCTACCGACTCGTCGCGCAGTTCCTGGGCAAGGGCAAGCGTAAATCCTCCGCCGGCCGAGTCGCCCATAATGATAATGCGCTTGGCTGGGTATTGCTTGATAAGCTGCTGATAGAGCTGAATCATCAACGGATGGGCATCGGCAGCGGTGAAGCAGTAAAGCAGCGGGTAATTGGGAGCGACGATTCCGCAACCCGTCTCCTCAGCCCACTCGGCCATCGCTTTCCAGTGAAGATTGTCGAAATTGTTGAAGTACGCACCGCCGTGGATGTAAAGCACGACTGGCTTGCTGTCGTCTTCAGCTTCCATGTGGAACACCTGCATGCCACCCACCCGGTATTGCCGCATCTTGCGCGGGAACTTAACATCGCTTGGAATTTCCACTGAGCTCTTATCCGTTTTGTCGCCCTTGGTCTTCTCATAGTCCTCGAGTGTTGACTGAGTGAATGAACGACTGATGACGAATGCCTTAAATGAACGACCGTCAATCAGCCATACGGCGCCGAAAAAGATGACGACAGCGAAGATTATTGTCACCAGCGCCCATAAAATGGTTTTTATTACCTTCTTCATAATGAAATGATTTTGATAGTTGCAGTTAAATATTATTGTTTGTCTAGGCTACAAAGATACATTATTTTTCTCAATATCAAGTATTTTGCAAGAAAAATCACATTCGATAGTTTGATTTCTTGACAACAAAGAGCGAAAGCGAATCCTTTGGGGATCCGCTCGCGCTCTCTTGGACAATACTTATGTCAAGCCGACAATCGGCTGTGACGGCGATACGCTGTCGGGGTCATACCGGTGCAGCGCTTGAAGTAGCGGTTGAAGTGCTGGCTGCTCTGGAATCCGAGACTGTAAGCCAGTTCGGTTATGGAGACATCGGTCGAATGGAGTTCCTCCTTTGCTATGTCAATAATCTTTTGCTGGATGAATTCCACTGGCGTTTTGCCGGTCTCCTTTTTCACGAGGTCGCCGAAATAGTTGGGCGACAGGCAACATTTGTCGGCAAAAATCTTGACCTGAGGCAGACCGTTCATGAATATTGCCTCGCGGTTATGGAAATAGTCGTTGAGCGCCTGTTCAAATGTCGCTATCACACTGCTGTTTTCCAGCTCACGCGTGATGAACTGGCGGTCATAGAAACGCAGGCAGTAGTCGAGCAACAGTTCAATGTTGCGGCAGATGAGCTTGCGGCTGAACTTGTCAATAGGGCGGTTGATTTCCTCCTTTATTTTCTCGATGCAGTCGAGGTAGATGCCTCGCTCACGCTCCGACATGTGCAAAGCCTCGTTTGACGAATACTGAAAAAAACGGTAGTCGGCCATCCCCTTGGCGAGCGACGTGCCCCGAATCAGGTCGGGATGGAACAGCAACGCCACCACGTCGTGGTCCATGCCCGGAATGGGTGTGGAAGTCACGGCCTGCATGGGTGCGAAACTGGTCACCGTGCCGTCGCTGTAGTCATATTCCTTGTGACCGTACGACAGTAAGCAGCTACGAGTGTTTTTCAGAAACAGCGCGTACACGCCGTAATGCCAAGTGACCTCATTGTTGAGAAGTTCACGGTTGGGCACATCTTTTAGGTTGCACACCGTCACCAGCGGATGGACGGTCTCGATGCCCAAGGCGTGGTTATACTGGTCGATATTGTCGAGTTTGAAAATCATCTAATGTTTAAACGTTAAGCGTTGTATTTTATTACTTATTCCTTTAAATGCCACGGCCCATATCGTAAGCTTCCTGTAACTTGTCGTTGCCGTCGATGTCGCGTGGAGCGCCCACTCCGCCGCAGAAAATATGGGCCTTTAGCGCCGATTTCCCGTAACAGTCAATCCAGCCCTGCAATCCGCTCTCGGCACGTGAGGGAACGTGGTCTTCGTCCTCGGCCGCAGTTGTCAGCAGATATATGTCTCTGAAGCGGTATTCTTTGGGATACATGGCGTTCATGCGGTCGATGAGCGTCTTCATCTGGCCACTCATCTCATAGTAATAAATCGGGGTCGCCCAGCACACCACATCGGCATTGAGCACGCTTTCCATAATGGCGGGCACATCATCCTTGATGACACAGGCACCCGTCTTCTGACATGAAAGGCAGCCAATGCAGAACTTGATTTCCTTTCCTCGCAGCGAGATTAATTCCACTTCATGCCCAGCAGCTTTCGCTCCCTCGGCAAACCGCTCGGCCATTGCATGGCTGTTTGAGCCGGGGCGCAGACTGGTTGATAGTATAACTACTTTCTTCATCTTTTTCTCTTTTATTTCAACTTGTTATAAATGTCATCGTTTACTGGTTCCAGCCACTCATTGCTTGCGCCCTCCAGCACATCTTTGTGATAAGTGAGATGTTGGAACCAACTGTCTTTAGCGGCTCCGTGCCAATGCTTCACTTCGGCAGGGACGGCGATCACAGTGCCGGGAGTAAGTTCTTGCGGCTCCTTGCCCCATTCCTGATACCAGCCTCGGCCTGCGACACAAATCAATACCTGCACCTGCTTGTGATGGATGTGCCAGTTGTTACGGCAGCGAGGCTCGAAGGTAACGTTAACGACACCGCCACCCACGTCGGCAAGAAAACTGTTGCCAATGAAATACTGGGCAAAGCCCGTATTGGGCTCGCCTTTTGGCCAGCGGCTGTTAAGTGTGTAACCCTTACTGACGAGCCATGCGCATAGCTCGTCTACAGTTTCCTGCGTGTTACCCATGTTCACCGCTCCCTGCTTGTGCGCTGCCAGTTGCGGAGAAACGCCTTCAAGACCGCTCAATGCAGCCACAGTCACAATTTCACGGTCGGCGGCAGTCAGCTGGTCGCCTGCAAAGATGTCGCCAAAGAGATGCGACTTCAGATAATAGTCGTCCTGTGGGCAGAATTTGTAGTCGAAGGGCTTTCCTGAGAGCTGCGTCTGGTTCTTCACTCCCAGTTTGTAGGCGCGATGCGCGTCGTCCCATTCGGCGGGGCGTGTCCAGGGCTTGCCTTCTTGCCAATTAGGCTGTCTATCTTCAAGTACCTTGCTCAACACACCCAACGCATTCAGTGAGCGCGGGAATCCCGTGTAGGCATAGAGTTGCGAGAACGCCTCTTTCAGCTCATTGACGGTCACACCCTTGTCAAGCGCTTGCCGCACAGCTGGCTCCAGTCGTTCCAAATTTCCCTGTGCCATCAAGCAGGCACATGCTGCCAATCCCTTTTGACGCTCTGTCAGCGTCTGTGCTTGTAATGTTGCCATCGTCAGTAATACGATTAAATATGTTATAATCCGTTTCATTGATAATAATGTTAATTGTTTCTCTTTGCTGCTACCCACACTGGTTCCTCACTCATTACGGGCTTGTTGACAGCCATCACACCAGAGAGGTTGTGCGGAATGTATGGTTCCTCCAGATAGCGGAGGTCTTCATCAGAAAGATGGACGTCGAGTGCCTTCACGGCCTCCTCGATGTGGTGCAGTTTGGTGGCGCCGACGATAGGCGACTCCACCTTTGTCAGCAACCATGCCAGCGCAATCTGCGTCATCGCCACACCATAACGGTCGGCCAGTTCCACCACGCGCTCCACGATACGGTTGTCCTGCTCGGCGGTGGCGTCATATTTGAAGTGCATAAACGAGTCCTCTTTCTGACGCTTGGAGGTCTCACCCGGACGCTTTGCCAGCTTGCCCGAAGCGAGTGCGCTGTATGGTGTCTGCGCAATATTGTCCTCATGGCACAATGGTTGCATCTCACGCTCTTCCTCGCGCATTATCAGGTTGTAGTGGTTCTGCACCGAGATGAATTTTACCCAGCCGTGTTTCTCAGCCAGCGCATTCATCTTTGCCAACTGGTAGGCATACACGTTTGCAATCCCGATAAACCGCGCCTTGCCTTGTTGCACGGCATCGTTCATTCCTTCAAGAATCTCCTCGGCAGGTGTATTGTAATCCCAGATGTGGTAGATATACAGGTCCACATAGTCCATACCGAGGTGCTGCAGACTCAGGTCGATGTTGTTCAGCACATGCTGACGCCCATCGATGCCCTTCTCGATATCCTCGTCGGTTCGCGGCAGGAATTTCGTAGCCACCACCACGTCCTCTCGCCGTGCCATATCTCTCAAAGCACGGCCCACATATTGCTCCGACGTACCAAGTTGATAGGCAATGGCCGTGTCGAAGAAGTTCACGCCCAAATCGAGCGAACGGCATATAATCTCGCGTGTAAGTTCCTCGCCTATCGTCCACGAGTGCTGTCCTATAGTGGAATCTCCGAATCC
>JBGUHM010000017.1:0-27903 GCA_045112115.1 Sodaliphilus sp.
AGAAGCAACACAGCGCCGGCGATGCCGGCGATGGCCAGCAGCGTGCGGCTGTGAATGCTGTGGCTCAGCATCGACGATTTCTTGTCGATGCGCTCGTTGGTCTCGATATTGTCTTTGTCGACCTGTATTGAGAACTCGTACATCTTCGCCTCAAGCTTCTTCTGCTCAATCGCCAACGAATCTATTAATTCAAACTGGAAATTGAGTTCCTCAGCCAGACTGTCGTTCTTGAACTGCAGGTCTTCAATTTCGCTCTGCAAAGTCTCGATATCGGGTTCCGGCTCCTCTACAGGAGCGTAGTAGCGGTATCCGTATCCAGTGAACGATGTGACGGCAAGCGCCATTATCAATAAAGCCTTTCTCATTGTGTCTCAAGCATATTAGTCGACAATAAATCGTTGCGGACTACCCCGGTCTATCCGCCGGCCCACAACCATTACGGCAACAAAATTACACCTTTTCGACCAATCCTGCAACCTTTCCCCTGTTTTTTTCTCCCCCACCCCCCAAAAAAAACAGCAAAACCGATAATCCCTTCCCAGGAGGGTGTCAAAAAGAATGAGACAGAGAGACAACTGTTTTTGACACACCCTGCCCTCGCCTAAGTAAGAAAACCGCCGCGGGCTGTGTGCCTGCGGCGGTTTTTATTCGTTTATGTCGCGTGATTAGCGGCGACGTCTTGTGTACGATTTCTTGGGAGCATAAGCCTTAGGCTGAGCCTTGTAGGCGGGCTTGCTGTAGGAGCGAGCATAGCTGCGCGAGGCGCCTGCTGTGCGCTGGCTGTTGTCGTTGCCGAACGAACTCTTGTTGAAGGTGTAGGTGTCGGCAGTGATGCGACCCTGCTCGAAATTGAAGATAGCCTCGGGGTTGATTGCGTAACCCATGAAACGAGTCTCGAAGTGGAGGTGCGGACCTGTGCTACGGCCGGTGTTGCCGCTGAGGGCGATGGGGGTACCGGCTTTCACATACTGGTCGGGCTTGCAGAGGAAACGCGAGAGGTGACCGTAGACAGTCTCCAGACCGTTGTCGTGACGCACGATCACGTAGAAACCGTAACCACCGCGCTCAAACTTGGTGAGACGCACCTTGCCGTCGAATGCTGCATAAATGGTGTCGCCAACGTTGGCTTTCAGGTCGACGCCCTTGTGGGTGCGGCCGAAACGGGGACGATAGCCGTAGTGGCTGTTCACCACGTTCCACTTAACCGGCATACGGGCACCGCGCAGGCTGATCTGCTTGGTAGCGGGAATAACGGAATTCTTATAGGGGTTGACAACACCGCTTTCCCAACCTTCGGTGTAGATGTCGTGTTCGGGTTCAACGTCGCCGTAGAGGTCACGGGCGTAACGGTTGGTCTCTTCGACCTTAAGCTGGCTCTTGACATTGGTCTGGCTTGCCAGCAGTTTCTGATGTGCTTCGCGATAGCTGCTTAATGAGCGTGATTGTGCATTTGCTTGATTGCTGATACTCAGTGCTGTAAAAGTTATTAAACCTACGCTGAGGATATTACTGCAAATTCTTTTAATCGTCATTATCTTTCTGTTTTATAAGTTACCAAGAGGTTCGCCGGTTTGATTGTCGCCTCGGGCGGTCAATCTTGGAAGAGGAGTGGCGCAGTGGGAAGTTGTATTATAAATATGGTGCAAAGCGTTTGCTGTTTTATAATCTCGTTCCAGCCTCTTGCCGACCCCAATGGGGGCCATTTTCGTTCTTAAGAACGCACAAAAGTACTGCTTTATTTTCTATGCGGAGCAAAGATTTCAGTTAAAATACGTAAACTTTTGTGTAAATTAATAAAATATGCAAACTGCAAACGTTTACATCTCAATATTTTAACTACTTTTTACAACTCAGCCCCATTCTTTCGGTAGTTGTTTTTAAACCTTCGGGGTATTTTGCAGTCACGAAAAAAAGCATTACCTTTGCAAAGGTAAAAACAATTACCGAGACGGCCAAACAATCGACCGATAATTTTTCATTACACATTTTAAATATCAGATTATGAGCAGACTTGCAACATCGCTGATTGCGACACTCGCCACGCTGGCCTCGTTCGCGGCAACACCTTCGCCGGCCGGCATAGTATGGCACGACGGCTGGGCATTCTTCGCCTGCCAAAACCAGGGCAGAGAACTAACCTTCATGGGCGGCACGCTCCACGAAGGCGGCTACGGCTTTATCCTGACGCCTCAAACCGGTGACAAATACACCATGCGCAGCGTCTATGAGGATGCCAATTGGACCATGATTTCCTTGAGCGGCCGTCCCAACAACGGCGCTACAGCCACTGTCAGGCAAGTGGGCGACCAGACGGTGATGACAGTCACCGATAAAGGTGTCTTGACCGACGTGCTGTTGGGCTTCGACGGCGACCTCTACCGCGAACAGCTCGATGACATGAACAAACAGCTCGACGGAGTGTACCGCGCTACCGACGGCACCCGCGCCACCTTCGACGGCCGTGGAAACTGCAGCATAGGCAGCGGAGCCACCATGCCGTTCACTGTGGCCGAGACACTTGACATGCTCACCAACATCTTCTCGGCCGGCGGCAGCTATTACCGTTGGGGGACCACCGACAGGGGCATAAAACTTGAACTGCTTGAGGTCAAAGCCCCCGAAAACTGGGACGACCTGGATGAGGTCGAGGATATCAAGGTGTTGAAAACCTGGTATTTCACCAAAGAGCAGGGCGTACGGTTCAAGGGCGACGGATATTGGCCTGTCACCAGCCAGCGTGTGCTCACCTGCGGATATTTCTCCAGCTATGACGAGGCTGCACTCCGGCTTATGCGAAACGAGATCTACGCCCGTCACGGCTATATCTTCAAGAGCGACGACCTACGCAACCATTTCGAGGCTCAGCCGTGGTACAAGCCCGTCACATCAGATGTGAGCAAAATTTCCCTTTCGGAAATAGAGCAGCTAAACGTGTCTCTCATCAAGCGTGTGGAGAAAATCGCTGCCGACGACCGTTAAGGAGACCGCGCAGACGGTGTGGGATAATTCTTCCGTATACAATAAAGGCGCTTCCCGTCACGTTTCACAAAGCGGGAAGCGTTTCCCTTTCATAAAATGTAAGCAATGAGCAAACGACAAAATATCATACTGGGAATTGAATCGTCGTGCGACGACACCAGTGCGGCCGTCATTGCCGACGGTATACTCCTGAGCAACGTCATCGCCAGCCAGAAAGTGCACGAGGCCTACGGAGGCGTGGTGCCCGAACTCGCCTCGCGCGCCCACCAGCAGAACATCGTGCCGGTGGTGAGCCAGGCCATCGACCAGGCGGGCATAACACGCGCCGACATCGACGCCATCGCCTTCACCCGCGGACCGGGGTTGCCCGGGTCACTGCATGTGGGATGTGCTTTCGCCAAGGGCTTGGCGCTCTCGCTGGGCGTGCCGCTGGTCGACGTTAACCACCTGCACGGCCATGTGCTCGCGCATTTCATCAAGGAGGACGAGAAGACCGAGGTTCCCGAATTTCCATTCTTGTGCCTGCTCGTGAGCGGCGGCAACAGCCAGATAATACGCGTCGACTCTCCGCTGAAAATGGAGGTCCTCGGGCACACTATCGACGACGCCGCGGGCGAGGCCTTCGACAAGTGCGCCAAGGTGATGGGGCTCCCCTACCCCGGCGGACCATTGATCGACGCTCTCGCACAGCAGGGCGACCCCAAGCGGTTCAAGTTCGCCAAACCGCACATCCCCGACTTGAACTACAGTTTCAGCGGGCTGAAGACTTCGTTCCTATACACCCTGCGCGACGAATTACGCAACGACCCCGACTTCATCGAGAAGAACAAAGCCGACCTCGCCGCTTCGCTCCAGCGCACCATCGTCGACATACTGATGGACAAATTCACCAAAGCCATCAAACTCACGGGCATCAAAACCGTGGCCATCAGCGGCGGCGTGAGCGCCAACAGCGAGGTGCGCGACACCGTCGAGACCTATTGCCGCCGTCGCGGCATCAAAGCCTTCATCCCCAAGCGGTTGTTCACCACCGACAACGCCGCGATGATAGCTGTAGCCGGTTACTACAAATACCTCGACCGCGACTTCTGCGACATTACCGCCCCACCGTTCGCCCGGCTGGTAATCTAAAGGAATAAAGAAACGAGAGCGAAATGAGCGCTCTCGTTTCTTTTGTTATCACCAATCGCGTCAGGTCAGAACTCAAGAGGAATAACGAGTTTGAACACAACGTTGCGGCCCATGTTGAAAACTCCGCGGCGACCCGTTACGGGGTTGACATCGGCATATTTCAAGCGGCTGAGGTGGTTCTGGTAGGCCGTGTCGGTGAGGTTGGTACCCACAATGCTCACTTGCGCCACACGACGGCCTCGCACAAGGATGTCGGTACCCACCGAAGCGTTCAGCAGGCAATATGCCGGTGTGGCCGTCTCGGTATCGTCGGCGCTGTAGTAGTGGTTCTGCTTGAAGTTGTAGTCCACGCCAAGCGAGACAAAAGCGTTGTTAAAAAACTTGCCGTCGTGGATAATCTCCCACTTGGCTTCTGTCTGCCATCGCGGCGCCGGAGTGAAAGGCAGATACTTGGATTCGCGCGGCTGGTGCAACTGCACGGCATTCACCAGCGAGAAACTCGTTCCCAGATGCAGGAAATGCCAGGGGTGGAAATCGAGGGCGAGTTCACCTCCGAGCAGCTGAGCGTCGCCGCTGTCGTAGCAGAACGTCATCATGTCGTCGACCATCACGTCGCTCGTGCGATGGATAAAGATGTAGTTGTCGATGCGGTTGGCAAAAAGTGACAACTGAGCCTCCATCCACGAGTTGTTGTAATCCAGGCCCAAGTCAAACTGAAGGCTGAACTCCGGCTTGAGGGCCTGGTTGCCGATTTCGTAGCGCAGCGAACCCTCATGCACACCGTTGCTGCACAGCTCGCTGACGTTGGGAGCCCGGAAACCGCGCGCCACATTTGCGCGCAGGTCGAGGTGGTCGTTTGCATGGAACACCGCACCCACGCTTGCTGTGAATCCGCTGAAATCACGTTTCAGCGCAGCGAAGCGCTGGTTGCCGTCGTCAATCAACTCATGACTGTTGAGATGCCGGTTGTCAAAACGCATACCGCCGTTGAGCACCCACGACCCGAGAGTGGCCGTTGCCGTGGCGAATATGCCGAGGTCAAACAGTTTGTAGTCGGGAATCAAATACTCATCGCCCTCGTTTACCGAGCGCTGCCACATGCCGTTCACGCCGCCGGTGATGGTCCATCCTGCCAATTGACGCGCCACATAGTGCACATTATAGTTCACAGTGTGCATTTTCAGGTACAGTCCGTACTCATCGGGCTCCTCAAACTCCTTCCTGCGGTTCTGCTGGTAAGCGAAGACCGCATTGAGTTTGCCGTTGCCTATATGGAACGTGTTGTCGAGAACCGCCTTGGTGTGATAAATCTGCTGGAAAGGCAGGCCATGATGATATGTCTTGGTATCGGTATAGGGTTGCTCGAGCATGCCCGTCTCAGGGTCGCGCTCGCCCTCGACAATGCTCGGAGTTTGATGGAAATGCGTGGCCAGCAGACGAGTGTGGCCCCAGCTCCGGTTAACGCCAAGCATGGCTGAAAACGCCCGCTCGCGGAACTGTGAGTTGGGCACATATCCGTCGTAGCGGTTCTTGTAGGCGTGAGCCAGTTTGTCGCCGTATCGCATATTCCATGACAGGCCCTTATGGTTTCCGCCAAAGTTGAGCGAGTAGTTAAACAGGCCGTTGTTGGTCTGATACTCACTGTTGATGTTCAGTCGCATACGTCCTTCGGGCACAATCGGGTCGCTGTTGAGTTTCAGCACACCGGCCAACGCGTCCGAGCCGTAAAGCAGACTCGCCGGACCTTTGAGCACCTCTACTGAACTCACGGCGTTGGCATCGACCTCGACCCCGTGTTCGTCGCCCCATTGCTGGCCTTCCTGACGGATGCCGTCGGCCACAACCACCACGCGATTGTAACCGAGGCCGCGGATAATAGGTTTGGAGATGCCGCCTCCGGTGCTAATCTGCGACACGCCCGGCAGTTTGCTTGTGGCGTCGATTATGTTTGTTGCCGGAGTCATTCTCAATTCGTTACGTCCTATCACCGACACCGGCATCGACATATCCTCCATCTTGAGTGCTCCGGTGGGACTCGTCACCACCACCTGCTTCAAGTCGATATGGCGATAGAACACATCGGTCGAATCCAATTCAACCTGATTGTCTGCCATCGCTGTGCCCATGCACAGCAACAGCAGAACAGAAAACATTGTTCTCATTATTCTGTGATTTTTTGTGTTTGTAAAAGGTAATTCCTCCTTGGCGGAGGCCGTCTCTCATCACAGAATACAGGGAGGGCCGCGTAATGAGACGACCGCTAACGAGCGCGTGGAGCAGGCCTCGGGGCAGAACACATTAATTATATCTACCAACGGCCGGACAAACGTCTCTATCTTGTCGGTGGCAATCGTCAGCTGAACACTAAGCAACCGGCAGAACAGGCAGTCGTCGTGGTGCTGCGATATTGATGTCAAATGCCCTGAATGGTGCACATTTGAGTCACACAGCGAGCAGTCGACAGTCGGCACTGAGTCCAGCTCATAGTGTACGTGAGTCAACGACATAACGACCATCGGCACATACACCGCAAGCAACAGCCAGGCGCTCCAACGGGAACGCTTCTCCATCTGTCTATATGCCGTGGATCGCCTCATCAAGCGACAAAGATAATTAATAAAAAAGTTTCAGCACAAAAAAATTAACAAACATTCACACTTATTCCACAAAACCGAAATAAAAAAAAGAGGGATAGTCTCACGACTGTCCCGTTCCTCAAATACACAATTATCTATAAAACAACTATTTTCATCTTCCAAGATTATCTTTTTTGCTAACGAACAATCGTGAAATGTCACAATTTTCGCCTTCAATCACGATACAAAGGTACGATAAAAGAAAAATCACAAACAAACTTTTAGGCACAAAAAAGTGACAAAAATATACAAAAGCACCGATTTTATCGATAAACCAAAAGAGCCGACAGCGTTTTTACGACGTTTTTTGTCGACAAACGCCTCAAAACGGCGGACAATTTTTGCCATAATATTTGTCTGTTGTCGGAATAATGCTTAATTTTGCGCACTATTATTCATAAACCGCAAATTAGAAACAACTATTTCACCATCTCAATGGAAAACAAAAAACTAATGCTTAACGCCAACCCCGTGGTGGCGTTTCTTCAGAAACCGGCCAGCGAATTCACTCGCGCCGACATTATTCGTTACGTTGTCGAAGCCGACATCAAAATCGTCAACTTCATGTATCCCGGTGGCGATGGCAAGCTCAAGACCCTCAACTTCGTAATCAACGACTTGGAATATCTCGAGACTATCCTCACCTGCGGTGAGCGTGTAGATGGCTCAAGCCTGTTCTCGTTTATCGAAGCCGGAAGCAGCGACCTCTACGTGCTGCCGCGTTACTGCACCGCGTTTGTCGATCCTTTTGCCGAGATTCCCACACTGTGCCTGCTCTGCCAGTATTTCGACAAAGACGGCAATCCGCTGGCCAGCTCGCCCGAACAGACGTTGCGCAAGGCTTGCGCGTCGTTCCGCGAGGTTACCGGCATGGAGTTCCACGCCATGGGTGAGCTTGAGTACTATGTGATATTCGAGAATGACGAGATGTACCCGGCAATCGACCAGCGCGGCTACCACGAGAGCGCGCCCTACGCCAAGGCCAACGATTTCCGCGCCATGTGCATGAAATATATCGCTCAGACCGGCGGCCAAATCAAATACGGACACAGCGAGGTGGGCAACTTCGTGCAAGACGGCAAAATCTACGAGCAGAACGAGATTGAGTTCCTGCCCGTGCCAGCAGAGCAAGCCGCCGACCAACTGATGGTGGCCAAATGGGTTATCCGCAACCTCGCTTACCAACTCGGCCTCAATGTCACATTCGCCCCGAAAATCACCGTGGGTAAGGCCGGTAGCGGTCTGCACATCCACATGCGCATGATGAAGGACGGCCGTAACATGATGATTAAGGACGGAAAACTCAGCGACGACGCACGCCGCATGATTGCCGGAATGATGGATGTGGCTCCCGCCATCACCGCATTCGGCAACAAGAACCCGATGGCATACTTCCGCCTGGTGCCGCACCAGGAGGCGCCCACCAACGTGTGCTGGGGCGACCGCAACCGCTCGGTGCTCGTGCGTGTGCCTCTGGGATGGACTTCCGGCGTCGACATGTGCGCTTTGGCCAACCCGCTTGAAAGCCAGGCCGACTACGACACCACCATCAAGCAGACCGTGGAGATGCGCTCGCCCGACGGCTCGGCCGACCTCTATCAACTGATAGCAGGTCTCTGCGTGGCATGCCGCCACGGGTTCGAGATGGAGAACGCTCTGGAAGTTGCCGAGAAGACCTACGTCAACGTCAACATCCACGACAAAGCCAACGAGGACCGTCTCGCTCAACTCGACACTCTGCCCGACAGCTGCGTAGCAAGCGCCGATTGTCTCGAGCGCTACCGCAGCGTGTTTGAGGAGCACGGAGTGTTCAGCCCCGCTATGATTGACGGTATCATCAAGAACCTCCGCAGCTTCAACGACCGCACCCTGCGCGCCGACATTCAGGACAACCACAAGGAAATCCAGCGTCTGGTGGACCGCTACTTCCACTGCGGATAAACATTACACATTATTACATATAAGGAGTTGGCACTTGGTCAACTCCTTTATTTTATACGGAACATGATCGGTCGTTTTTGCGAATAGGCATGGAATTTATCGCCACTGCTTGCCAGTTTCGCTGAATTATTGTAACTTTGCGACATCTAAACAGAACAACTATGAGATACTTTGTAGCCGACAGAGGAAAAGCACGAAGCCCATACACTCCTGATGAACTGCAAGCGTTGGGCATAACATCGTCGACAATGGTGTGGAATAGCACAATGGCGGAGTGGACCGCCGCCAGATGGGTACCTGAATTGGCGGCGATTATTAGAACCAGCGAGCGTGACGGCAACGCACAACGACAGTTGCCGGCGTTCAGCCCTGGCAAGGCGGTGTGCGCCTGTCTGGGGTTGTTGCCCATGGGAATACTGGCGTTTGTGTTCAACGGCGGTGCACAAAACGCCTATCGCGTTGGCAACTACGCCGTGGCTTACCGCAAAGCCCGACTGGCCCACTTATTCTGCAAAATTGGATACATCTTCTTTTGGGTATCGCTCATTGTGGTTCTCGCCTATTTAGCGTTCATTACGATTGTAGCAACCGTCGCCTATTCTTTTTCATCATAACACACCTATGAGGCCTGTGCTGGGCCTCTACCCTACTATCTCGTCGAGCAGATTCTCGCAGGCGTCCTCGAGCAGGTCGAGCACAAGCTCGAAGCCTTCGCTGCCCTCGTAGTAAGGGTCGGGAACGTAGTCGTAATGGCGGTTGAAGCGTATTTTCGGACCAATCATCGTCACCTTGCGCGCTTCTTCGAGTGTTCGAGCCATACGCCGCAGGTCGTCGCGGTTGGCATCGTCCATCGCCACTATCATGTCGAAACGCTCGAAGTCGTCGACGGTGATGCGTCGCGCGCGGTGGGTGAGATTGTAGCCGCGACGTGACGCATGGACGCGCATGCGGCGGTCGGGCAGTTCACCGCTATGCCCGGCGTAAGTGCCGGCGCTGTCGATTTCGAAGCGGTCGGTCAGTCCTCGCTCGTCGACGAGCCTCTGCATCACACCCTGAGCGGCCGGTGAGCGGCATATATTGCCCAGGCACACGAAGAGTATCTTATATCGGTCTGCTTTATTTTTCATTTATTGTGTCGTTTAATATTCGGGTGAAAAGGGTTGCGCCGGCGCGTGAGAGGTGGTCGCCGTCGTGGAAGTGGACGGCTGTGAAACGGCGGTCGTCCATCAGGTCGTAATAGCGGGCGCCGTAGTTGCCGCACATATATTGGGCCGTGCGGTGCATCTCATCGCGCTGTCGGGGTGCCACCAGGCGGCTGTAGTCGTGCCACACCGGCGGAGTGACCACCACGATGTCGATGCCGCGGCTACGGCAGTAGTGCCCTATTGAGTCGAGCCATGAGCGGTTGTAATCCACCTGCGAGTAGTCACGGCAGCGATGCCGGTCGGCGGCACGCTCTGAACTCTGGCGCAGGCTGGCGGTGTCGGTTGCGGGAAGATGGTCGTAACTGCTGAAACGCCCCAACGAGTCGCATTCGGGTTTGTATTCGCCCTTGATCAGGTATTTCAATGCAGTGCGGAATTTGCGCTTGTAGGCGTCGGTCTCGGCAATCTCGAAACCGTAGCGCGACAGCGGCGAATGTTTGTCGCAGTCCATATACAGGCGATAGTAGGTACAACGTTCACGGTCGCCGTCGAGTTGTTCGATGGGCGGGTCGAACACGTTCACCGCATCGACTACGAGGATGACGCGGCGCAGGTGCGGACAGCGGTCAGCATACTGCCGCAGCAGACGGTAGTCGTATTCGGGATGCTGCGAGACGTTCGCCAAGTTGAATGCGCTGTCGCCCAGCAACGCGGCGTCAACCCCGTAGTAGGAATGCGAGCCACCGAGCACCAGCGTGGCCACGCGCTCGCCGTTACGCTGCATCCACGCGTGCTTATATTTGTAGGAGTTGGGACAATGGCGCATCAGGGCTTCGGCACCGGTGAGCACGACCGTCACCAGCAACACGAACAATGCGCTATATATCAAGAACTTTCTCATCCCTCAGAATTGGTAATAGATAAATTCATGACTGCCCTGTCGGCCGAAGATGATGATTAACGTGAGCACCAGATACAACGCCCAGCGAAGCGGACGAGAGCCGCCCAACTGGAGCACGTGGCTCTTGTCGCGCTGCACCCACTCAGCCACCATCAGCGCGGCGCAAAGCGGCAACAGCCACAAGCCGGCAGTGACACCCGCACTCAGCGACACCATGTGGCTGAAATAGTCGCCGGCTTGGCCGAGGCTGTCGGCACGGAACATGATGCGGCCGAGTGTCACCAGTGTGAAGGTTATCACCCTCGATTTCCATTTCATCACCACGAACATCGAACACAGCAGGCCGTGATAGAGGCCGTAAGTGATGAACGACCAGTCGGCGCCGTGCCACAGTCCGCTGATGAGGAACACCGTGAGCGTGTTGACAACGATGCGCCAGCGGGGGCAACGGCTGCCTCCCATCGGGAAATAGATGTAGTCGCGGAACCACTGCATGAGCGACATGTGCCAGCGACGCCAGAATTCCGGGATATTCTGCGCGAAATACGGCAGATTGAAGTTGCGGCTCAACTCGATGCCCAGCAGACGCGACGCTCCCAGCGCGATGTCGGTGTAACCCGAGAGGTCGCAGTATACCTGGAACGAGAACAATACGCACGCCACAAGCAGACCCAGCGAACTGTAGGAGCCATAGTCGGCCCACGCAGCGTCGACAACGGCGGCACACGAGTCGGCGATAATCAGTTTCTTGAAGAAACCCCACAGCATCTGACGCAGACCGTCGACAGCTCGAGAGTAATCAAACCGGCGCGCACCGAGCAACTGCGGCAGCAAGGTGTTTCCGCGTTCGATGGGACCCGACACCACCTTCGGGAAAAAGGCCATGAACGTCAGGAAGACTACGATATCGGTTGTAGGCGTGACTCGCCGCTTATACACGTCCACACTGTAGCCGATAGCCTGAAAGGTATAGAACGAGATGCCTATGGGAAGCACTATCTGCGCCGTGGTGAAGCCAAGTGTGCCGGCAAAGAAATTGTAATACTTGAACACCGCCAGAATGACTATGTTCACAACTATATTGGCTATGTTCACCCAGCGACGGGCGCTGCCGTTGCTCATGCGGCCCATGGCCAGCGAACAGCCCCATGCCATAAGGCTCGAGAAGACAATCAGACCGAGAAAACGCCAGTCGCACCAACCGTAGAACACATAGCTGGCAGCCAGCAGAAACACGTTCTGCAACCGATGCCAACGCCCCAGTGCCCAGTACACCAGAAACACCGCCGGCAAAAACAATATGAACTCAATCGAAGTAAACGACATAGCGATTCAAACCGCAAAAGTACACATTTTCCGCGAATCCACCAACATTCAGCCCTGTTACATCAACGCTGCAAGCCAAAACCAAAACCAAAACCAACCACTGTCCCGCGACAGCGAAGCAGCCACCACAATGCTTAACCCCGAGCGCCGAGCGCCTGCAAAACAAATTTTTTACATTTTTTGCCCTACGACAGCAATATGTCAAAAAAAATGCCTAACTTTGCAATTCCATGTAAGAGTATTGCACTCTTAGCCAGACTTATAAGGATGGCGATGAGTATGAACTTTACGACTATTTCACCGAGAACCTTGACATGGCCGGTATCATTAACAAAATAAACGAATAATCAGATATGATTACTAAGAATAACTTGCGGCAAATGCTTCTAGCATTAGGATTTCAAAAGATCGAAGATAGCTTCTTTGACATGTTAAGTATCCATTATCAGAATGTCAATGCAGATCTTTCAGTTGATTTTACCAATGAGAAAATCAATTATCCAGATGGTGTAGAAGCTGACCGTGACACAACGAAAAATTTTTCAGCCAATGAGAATTTCGTTGTCCTCGAATGTGTTTGTAATCTATTCAAGCAAGGATACAAGCCAGAGCAAATCGTGCTTGAACCTAAAACACCAGGAGGTCGAGAAGATTCAAATTACTATTGCGACATCCTTATCCGTGATAATGATAAGCGTCCTTACATGCTCATTGAGTGTAAAACAATGGACGGCAAAGAGGATGACGAGTTCAGCAAAGCATGGAAGAAAGCTTTGCTTGACGGTGGACAGTTGTTTAACTACTATAATACTTACCGCCAAGCGCAATATCTTGTACTTTACTCATCTGACTTTGTTGATGAAGAACCACGTCGTCAGTACCATCTCATAACAATGACCGATAATAAGGAGTATTTGGAGTCAAACCCCAAATTATTGAGCTATGAACAAGTAAGTAAAGACAATGGTACTCGCGATGATTTCTTCCGTGTTTGGAAAGATACTTATGGCCAAGACTACGCGACTAATGGCGCTTTTGAAGCTGATGAAGTACCTGCGTTTGGTGTCACAAAGAAAAAACTGACCCTTGATGACCTTATCATTGTTGATGGTCAAGATATACAACGAAAGTATCACCAGTTTGCCCAAACGCTTCGTCAATATAATGTGGCAAGTCATGAAAATGCTTTTGACAAATTGGTAAATCTTTTCTTGGTTAAAGTTGTTGATGAGGTCCGTAATCCGATGGATTTACAATTCCTTTGGAAAGGTGCGGCTTACGATGATTATTATAGTTTCCAAGACCGCTTGCAGCACCTTTATCAAATTGGCATGAAAGATTATCTTGGGGAAGACGTGACCTATATAGACAACGCCAGTATTGAAAATGCATTTCGTATGCAAAAGAATGACCCCGATGCCATTAAGGATACAATTCTCGAGTATTTCCGCCAGCTGAAATTTTACAGCAATAGTGACTTCGGATTCCTTGATGTACATAATAAGCATCTATTTGTGCAAAATGCCGTCATCCTTAAAGCCATGGTTGAAATGCTTCAAGACATGCGTTTGAAGACTGAGGAGCAGAATCAGTTTCTTGGAGACTTGTTCGAGGGCTTCCTTGATCAAGGTGTCAAACAAAATGAAGGTCAGTTCTTTACACCTACGCCAATAACGCGTTTTATGGTTAGTTCTCTGCCATTGGAGCAAATTATTCGTGATAACACCGATATTCCCAAGGCTATTGACTACGCTTGTGGCGCAGGTCATTTCCTCAATGAATATGCATCACAAATCAAACCTTTTGTGGAGCAATATAAGGGTGCTCAGTCGCTCCCTGATTACTACAAACAGATATATGGCATAGAAAAAGAATATCGTCTTTCAAAGGTGTCTAAGGTCTCGTCTTTCATGTATGGTCAGGATGGTATCCAGATTGTCTATGGTGATGCGCTTATACCTCATGAGACAATAAGGGATGGTGAGTATAAAGTGCTCGTTGCCAACCCGCCGTATAGCGTTACTGGTTTTCTTGCGACTCTAAGCAAAGAACAGCGCGATGCCTATGTTCTTAGTGCCGAGGTTGACAGTAAGCAGTTAGAGACAAACAATAGCATTGAAGCATTCTTTATAGAGCGCGCGAAGCAGATTTTGGCTCCTGATGGTGTGGCAGCTATTATACTTCCTTCAAGCATCTTGTCTAATCGCAGTAACATATATGTCAAAACGCGCGAAGTCTTATTGCAGTATTTTGATTTTGTGGCTATTGTTGAGTTTGGTAGTGGAACATTTGGCAAAACTGGTACAAACACTGTGGTCCTTTTCCTTCGTCGCAAGAAATCTGAACCAGAGTTGGCAAATCATTATCATAATCGCGTAGAAGCATGGTTCTCTAACAACCACGGACAGGATCATCGTTATGAAGATGCCGATGTCATTGAACGCTATGCACAACATATTGGGGTGTCATATGCAGAGTATTTGACTCTACTTAATGGCAATCCTTCTGAAGGTCTGATGAAGCATGAAATTTTCGCTGCCTATCGATCTACGTTCTCTGATAACACAGTAGCAAAGAGTATCCAGAAGAAGAAGGTTACTTCTCGTTATACTCAAGCCATGAAGAATGCAGAATTAGAAAAGCATATTCTTGACTCAATCAAAAGCGTAGAAAAAGATAAGCTTTATTATTTCATGCTTTGTGAGAGCAATCCGCAGCCGGTTATTGTTGTAAAATCGCCAACTAAGACAGCTGAAACCAAGAAATTCCTTGGTTACGAATGGAGTAATCGAAAAGGCAGTGAAGGTATTAAATACCTTGGTGCAATCGTTGAAGATGCTAACAATGATATTTCTGCGAACTAAGGAATTCAGCAGATTAAGACACCACTATTTGATCCTCAGAATTTAGATAATGACGAAAAGATTAATACCCTTATTCGCAAGAATTATCTTGGAGAGGATGTGGATGTGCCAGAAAAGTTAGGAGAGTTCGTGGACTCCTACCAACTTGAAGATATGCTCGATTTTAAACGAGTAGATTTTGATAGAGCTATCAAAACAACTCCGATACTTGTTTATCCAAAAATCGAATGTAAAGAAGGCATGTCTTCAGAAAAATTGTCAATAGTTGCACCGTATGTTTCCACCTCAATCAAGATGTCAAGCATATCCATTGATGATTATATTTCAACGGACAATATGCTACAAAACCGGGCTGGAGTAGTTGCCTACGATGGTGTTCCAAACATTGATACTATAACAGAATTCAAGAAAGGTGATATTCTTGTTTCTAATATCCGTCCGTATCTAAAGAAAATTTGGATGGCTGACCGTAATGGTGGTTGTTCTAAGGATGTGCTAGTATTTAGGAATTCTATGACAACAGAAGTATTGAATGACTACCTTATGGTCATCATGTCATCCGATATATTCTTTGACTACATGATGGTCGGCAAAAAGGGTTTAAAGATGCCACGTGGAGATAAAAAAATTATACCTAATTTTGAAATACCCATACCATCGCCAGACATTCAGAGAATAATTGCAGATGGATGTAAGAGGGTGGATGAAGAGAGTAGAGTTGCTGAAACTATGTACCAACGTCTTAATGCAAATCTATTTTCTCTTTATAATTCATTAAATGCAGAACCTGTCAAACTTAATACTATTGCTTCAGTAAAAGGTGGTGATAGTTTCCCGAAGGGATATCAAGGTGTTTCTGATTCTTCCTTAGTTCCTTTCTATAAAGTGGGTGACATGAATTTGCCAGGTAATGAATATTATATGTCCGCATCCAATAATTATGTAAGTGACGAGATAATCAGTAAAATAAGGTCAAAAAAACATCCAGCAGGCTCAATAATTTTTCCAAAAGTTGGTATGGCTATACACACTAACAAAAAAAGAATGCTGTCAATTCCTGCATGTGTTGATAATAATACAATGGTTGTTTCAGTTTTAAATGAAAATTTTGTACTCAGTAAATATCTTTTCTATTATTTTGTGGTGATGGTAAAACTATCGGATTACGCATCAAAAGCAAATCCGCCATCTATGAATGCTGCAACATTGAACCAAATGGAAATAATCTTACCATCTCTTGATAAGCAAAAAGAAATTGTAGATAGGATTGAAACATTGGAAAATGATATTAATGATTCTTTGTCCAAAATAATGTCATCTTCTATAAAAAAACAATCTATCCTCGACAAATATCTAAAGTAATGGCACAAGAATTTAAAAACTTTTTTCGCACTGTTGGCGAGAACGAAGGCAGCAAGTGCCATTATCCCACTAGACTTGATACATATGGCTGTGGGTGTGGACACAACTGCGCTTATTGTTATGCTAAATCTCAATTAAGTGCAAGAAAAAGTTGGAAACCTTTTGCTCCTTCTTTGCCTCATATTGTGAAGATTCGTCGTCGTGTGAAGCAACTTGAACCGGGTCAAATTATTCGCTTGGGAGGCTTGACAGATTGCTTCCAGCCTATTGAAGTAGACCACCGCATAACATATGAGACTATTAAAGCGATGAACGAGCAGCGTGTGGGTTATTTAATTGTGACAAAATCTGCGATGGTTGCCGATGACGAGTATATCGCTATTATGGACAGGGAATTAGCACACATTCAGATATCCATCACGATGACCGATGATGAACTCTGCTCAAAATATGAAAATGCTTCGCTGCCATCAGAAAGAATTAAAGCGATTGAGAAACTTGCTGCCGCAGGCTTTGATGTCGCAGTCCGCCTTTCTCCGCTTATTCCAGGATATTATGACCCGGCCCATCATCAATGCCATCAAATGCGACAAACTCCTAATAGAATTCCTCCGCAACGATGGGTTAATCAAAAAATGGTTTGACATTGATTGGACTGACTGGTCGGTTAAGGAATCTAACTATGGGCATCTTACATTAGAGCGCAAGAAAGAATTGTTGGCTGAATTGACTAACTTCAATGAAATAAGTGTATGTGAGGATTGTTCTGAACACTACGATTATTGGCGAGACTATTTTAATCCTAATCCTAACGATTGCTGCAATCTAAGAATCTCAAAAGAAATAGCCGAACTTAACGAGAAGCGTCGTTTATCGGAGAAAAGGCTAATGACAAAAGTTCGCTTCAAACTTAAGATAACATTCAATGATGGTCATGTAATTTGCCACGATAATGTAAAGACAACATACTTGCAAACGGTCGCCTATGTAGGCCCCGAAAAGGTGAGAGAACTCGGCATTGTAAAGAATGGATGCAAGCTTGTGTCGATTGACTCAAGCGAGGTTGCCGAACGATGGAAAGCAGAAGTTAAACGTGATATATTGCCAAACGGCATGCACCTGTTCTGCCACATGTGCACCGATGCTAAAGCAAAGTTGCTACAAGAGATTTCCGACCGCTTGGGAAATCCCTATATTGTGGAATATGTTGAATAACTCTATCCATTATTATTGAAAAAAACATTATAATTATGAACGAAATACTATATACTTCGGCGCTTAATAAGTATAAGAAGTGGGTAATCGAGAACAAGAAAGAAGTAGAGGATGATTTCAGAGAAAGGCGCACGATGTGCGAAGAAATGCAATCCTATTCGAAAGAGAAACTTGAAAATCTCACCGAAGATGAGTTCTTCAATATGATTGCGCCAATATGGGCGATGAGGATTTGGGGCAATAAGAAATACTACATAGCCTGTATACCAGAGAAACTAACTATATTACTATTGCCCCAAGCATATTCCAGCCACTATCTTTGCCCCAAAAAAACAGTCACAAAACATAGTCACAAAACATAGTCACAAAACATAGTCACAAAACATAGTCACAACCAGTGTCCCAACATAGTCACAAAACATAGTCACAACCAGTGTCCCAGGCGGCAAAGCCGTCCCCTCCGAGTTCTCCGAGTCCTCTGAGAACTCCGAGCACTCCGAGCACCCAAAAAATCCGTGAAAATCCGTGGTTAAAATAAATGATGGCGGCAAGGTGGCAAAACATTTTACATCTTACATTTTACATCTTACATTTATTTTTTGTACCTTTGCCCCAAAATAATGAATGAAATGCCAACAAAGAAAAAGAAAAAACAGAAGAAAGGGTTCACTGTTTCGCCAAAGTTGAAGCGGTGGCTGATTATTGGCGGTGCCGTTATTCTCGTGGGTGCGGTCGCACTTACGGCCTATCTCTGGCCGTATCTGTCGACCACCTCGAGCAAGGATGCCACCATCTACCTGCGCAAGGGAACGACAATGGAATCGCTTACCGACAGTCTGAACCGACATCTCGACAAGGAATATGCCAAGCAGGTGCTCAATGTGCTTCAACTCCGCAACGCCACAGTGGAGAACCGCCAGGGCGCATACAAAGTGAAAAAGGGCGACAGCGCATGGGACTTCGCCAACCGTCTGCGCCGGGGCGAGGAAAGCACTATCATGCTGCACATCAACAACGTGCGCACCAAGGAGCAACTTGCCGAGCGCATAGGCAGTCGATTCATGATGTCGAAGAAAGAGATGCTCGCGGCGTTGAACAACAAAGACCTGTGTGCCAAATACGGCATGACGCCCGACAACATCACGTCGATGTTCCAAGCCAACAGCTTCGACTTCTACTGGGATGTCACGCCCGAAGAACTGCTCGAGAAGATGCATGTGTTCTACGAGAAACTGTGGAACGACGACCGCATGGAAAAAGCACAAGCGATGAACCTCACACCGCAGGAGGTCACCACGCTGGCATCGATAGTGGAAGAAGAAACTGCCAAACGTGATGAACGGCCGCAGGTGGCACGACTATACCTCAACCGCGTCAAGAAGAAAATGCGCCTTCAGGCCGACCCGACCGTTAAATTCGCTCTGGGTGACTTCGCTCTGCGCCGTATCACCAACGAGATGACTCGCACGCCATCGCCGTGGAACACCTATGTGAACGACGGCATTCCGCCGGGTCCGATACGCATCGTCGAGCCGCAGACTATCGACGCGGTGCTCGACGCTCCCAAGCACGACTACATCTACATGTGCGCCAAGGAGGACTTCAGCGGCTACCACAACTTCGCCTCGACACTGAGCGAGCACGAGGCCAACGCCCACCGCTACCACAAGGCCCTCGACGAGCGCAAAATCAAGAAATGATTTGAATTATGAGCGACAAACTGGTAGTTTTTGACAAATACGAAAGTCCATTTGAGGCCAATGTGATAAAAGGCGTTCTTGAGGCCAACGGCGTTCCGGCCGGTGTGCTCGAGGACGGGTATGCCAACACCGTGCTGCGCGGATTCAGCGTAGGTGCCGTACGTCTGCTGGTGCGCGAGGACGACGTAGAGCGCGCCCGCGAGATTCTGGCATCGGAAGCCGAAGCCACCCCCGAGGCCGATGAGTGACCGCGGAGGACATAAATGGTTGAAAATGCTGTTGCTGCTGTTGCTGGCAATAGCGTTTCTTCTTGTGTTCTCGTTTTCCACCTCTCCGCTGTACCACTACACCGATTTCAACGACCCCAACATGTTCCTGATTATAGGCCGCGGCTGGGCGCAGGGCCATCTGCCGTATGTCGACCTCTGGGACAGCAAAGGTCCTCTGATTTTCGCCGTCAACGCACTGGGTTACCTGATTGCGGGCCGCCCGATAGGCGTGTTCGCGGTGCAGTGCGTAATGCTGTGGATAACCCTGTGCTTCACCTATAAAACGCTTCGTCTGGCGTTGGACAGCCGCCGGGCGATGGTGTTCAGCGCCTTGTCGCTGCTGTCGCTGGGCATTTGCTTCGACGGCGGCAATACCGTCGACGAATGTATGCTGCCCTGGCTATCGGCCTCCACGTTCTTCGTCGCACGATGGGCAATGGGCAACGGCCGGCCCGACAGAGCCGGAGCCGCTTTCGTCTACGGCATGACGCTCGGTGCGGCATTGATGACACGCCTCACGAGCGCTCTGCCTGCGGCCGGTGCTGTGTTGGTGGTCTATCTGGTGATGCTCGGCCGCCGCCAGTGGCGGCAGGTATTGGTCAACGTGGCGGCCGCACTGGCGGGTACAGCCTTGGTGGCATTGCCTTTTGTCCTGTATTTCTGGCGTCATGGCGCGTTGGGAGAGATGTTTTACGCCGTGTTCAGTTACAACACCGAATACGCCGCATCGAGCGAAGTGGAGTTGACGCTCAGCAAGTTGTTGATGCTCGGCCGTGCCTTCATCAACCTGTGGGTGCTGCCGCTGGTTCTGATAGCGGTATGGCTGAAAAGCCGTGAGAGCCGGCTGCGGGTCGTGGTGTGGCTGATGTCTTGGGCCGCTATCACGCTGTGGCTGTCAAGGAGTCTGCTGTTCCAACACTACGCCGTGTTGTGCTATCCGTTCTTCACGGTAATCGTGCTGGAACTGGCGCTACGGCAATGGCGCTGGGGTCTTGGCGTGTTTGCCGCCGTAACGGCGCTGTCATCGATGGTTTATCTGGGTTACAACCTGCGCCATGTCGACGGCGTGAACCGCGAACACAAACGGCTTTACAGCCGCATATTGCGTGGCCCCATTTCTCGAGGCGAGTCGATTGTGGCCTACGACACCGGCCCCGACATCTATCTCTATAACGACATTACGCCGGGAGCGCGGTTCTTCACGCTCCAGCACTATGTAATCAAGCGCGGGCCGTCGGTGGAGCCGCTCATCAAGCGGGAGTATGCCGAGAAACGGCCGGAATGGGTGCTCCTCAACCGCGCGCACGACCATCTGCCCATCGAGCCCGAACTTCGTGCGGGCTATGAGCGAGTTGATACCGTGGAAATGCCGTCGTTCCTTGAACTCTATCACCGCCGCTGACGCAGAGCGGCTACAATAGCCTCGGCGGTAGCGGCAGCACAGTCGCTGTCGCCCAAAGCGTACATCATCTGAATTCCGTGTAGGTCACCACTGGCTTACCCTGCTAACATATAATACTACATTTCCAAAAAACGCAACCGCAACACAATCAATGAATAGTTTCAGTCACAGGTCTTCTCTTCACACATAGAAAAACAATAGAGTATGGAAAAGACAACATAGAATTATACTTATGGACTGCGACTATATGATTTGTTTTTATCAGAAAATAGCTAAGCATAGATTGAAAAAAAATGTAAAAACAAAAAAAGTGAACGGAAAAAAACTTTTTATTGGCAAAAATATATGAGGATTATATATTTTTAGTAATTTTGTGGGTTCATAGAGTAATGTTGAAAACTCTAACAGATTATATAAAAACTAATGACTACTCTGAGCGACGAAGCTTTTGCTATAATGGCAATGTGCGGAAGGGAGAAGAAGCCCTATGGTATAACTGTAGATAAGGTTGGCTATGGTCAATTCAAGTTCGTGTGGACATTCAAAATCGACATGGCGAAAGCGCGTCGTGAGGGTTACGACGCTAAAACGGTTCGTGGAAGCATTACACTCGATAAAGATTATCCCGGATGCCCGCATTGCGGAGCAAAAGACTATTACACCTGTGGCTCTTGTGGAACAGTTGTTTGTTATCATGGAGAAGAAGCGGTCACATGTCCAAAGTGTGGCAATCACGGAGAAATAAAAACAGTAGATGCCGTCGACCTGCGTGGTGGCGGCTACTAATCATATCATATAAATAAAGGTATGTCAGAATTAAAAATTGGAGCAAGAGTTAATCTTGCGGGAGGAGGTCAAATTAAGATCATAAAAGAACTCGGCCGCGGCGGTCAAGGCATTGTTTATTTGGTGAGTCTTGATAGCTCTCAGATGGCATTGAAATGGTATTTGCGTGATCCTGGCGAGAAGTTTTATAAGAACTTGGAGCACAACATTGCAACAGGAGCGCCAAGTGACGCGTTTCTTTGGCCAGAGTATATAACGAAGCGAGAGAATGGTAGCTTCGGTTATGTGATGAAACTTCGTCCAAAGAACTACTATGAGTTTGGCAATTATCTGCTTGCAAAGGTCACTTTCAAGTCGATAAAAGCCATGCTTGCTGCTGCTATGAAGATTTGCGATGGTTTCATGATGCTGCATCGTCACGGCTACAGCTATCAAGATTTGAACGATGGTAATTTCTTTATCGACCCTCATACTGGCGACGTACTAATATGCGATAATGACAATGTGATGCCTCAAGGAGAGAAAAGCGGAATAATGGGCAAAGCTCGCTACATGGCACCTGAGATTGTTGCAGGAGGCATACCCGACAAGTATAGCGACCAGTTCTCGTTGTCTGTAATTCTTTTCATGCTATTTTACGCCAATCATCCGTTTGAGGGTGCTAGGGTAGTGGCATGCCCCTGCATGACTGAAAGTTATGAGAAGAAATTCTATGGTAGCGAGGCGGTATTTATTTACAACCCTACAAACCAAACAAATCTTCCTGTGCGCGGTATACATCAGAATGTGATCCGCCGCTGGCCGGTTTTCCCTCAGCTGTTGCGCGATACTTTCATTGAGCAATTCAGTGAGGAGAGGTTGAAAAAGTTAAAACCTCGCATGATCGAGATGAAATGGAAGGACATTATTAACCAAGTTCGAGACGAAATGGTAATTTGTCCCCATTGTGGAGAAGAGACTTTTGTGGAGATTAGCGACACAAAAAGTAGATGCATGAACTGCGGCAAGACAATCGATACGTCCCTACGATTGAGACTTGGCGGACGTGAACTGCCTTTGACAAAAGGCACGGAGATTTATATTGACACCGATAACATCCCCGATGGAAAGGTCAATGTAGATACATCAGGAACAGTATTGGTCCAAAATATATCTCCAGACAACTGGACCGTGGAAACCGCCAGCGGTAAGGTGAAAGTGGTCGAGCCTCAAGGTTACATGCCTGCGAAACCAGGCTTGAAAATCAAGTTGTCAATACACAATACGCCCTACAACTTGGAAATATTGAAGAAAAATTAACTTAAAAACGATATATTATGCCTCTATTAGACGATGTAGTAAGCGTTCCTCGTAGAACGATGACCCTTTTCTTCCTGATTGATACATCAGGAAGTATGGAGGGTAACAAAATTGGCGCCGTGAACGACGCTGTAGTGAATGTACTCCCTATGCTCGATGAGATTTCGCAGACCAATCCGGATGCCGAAATCAAAGTGGCAGCCCTTGAGTTTTCAAGTAGTACAAAGTGGCTCTACAACGAGCCTAAGTTGGCCTCGGAGTTTGTTTGGCAGGATGTCACAGCCGGAGGTTTGACATCATTAGGAGCAGCGTGTGCTGAGTTGAGTAACAAGCTGTCACGTAGCGGTTATATGCAAGCTGCAAGTGGCTCTTTTGCCCCTGCGATTGTATTACTTTCTGACGGCGGTCCTACTGATGATTACCAGAGCGGACTAGCAAAGCTTAAAAGCAATAATTGGTTCAAGGCGGCAATTAAGGTTGCTATTGCCATTGGAGATGATGCCGACAAAGATGTTTTGAAAGATTTCACTGGCTCAAGTGAGGCCGTGTTTACTGTCCACAATATTGAGGCGTTAAAGCAGGTTATACGTGTCGTGGCTGTGACTTCTTCACAGATAGGCAGTAAGAGTAGCACTGCTGGTGATGTGACAAAGCAAGATCAAGTAATTAAAGATGTTACAGACGCTGTGAACGACATTCAGGGCGCCAGTAGTGCTGCCGCACCTGCACCTGCAGCCGACAACTATGACGATTGGGATTAGTGTTCATAGATGAAAGCCCTGCATTATTCATGTCAAGGCGAAAGTCATAAGGCAACCGATAAGGTTTGCCAGGACTATTCGTATAGCGAGGTGAGCGACCGCCTTGCCATTGCCATTGTATGCGATGGTCACGGCGGCAAACGCTACTTTCGCAGTGATGTGGGTGCAAAGTATGCTACCGAAATCACGAAGAAATGTGTAACCGAATTCATTGATGGTGTCGGCGACGAGTTGTTTAAGGGCAAGGCGTTCACGCAAGTTTCTGCGCTGAATACCGAGATAAAGAACGAGAACTATGACAAGAAAACCAAGGTTGACGTTGCCATGCGACAGTTGTTCTCGTCTATTATTTATCGCTGGCAAGAAAACATTCGCTTTCATGCGTATAACACGCCTCTCACAGATGAAGAAAGGTCTACCCTTGCGCCGCAGTATGTGGCTGATTTCGAGAACAAAGAATCGTTGGAGAAAACTTACGGCTGTACATTGATGTGCTACGTGAGGACTGACGCATTTTGGCTTGCATTCCATCTGGGTGATGGCAAATTCATTGCTTTTAACAAAGCCGGTGAATGGTCAGAGCCGATTCCGTGGGACGAACGCTGCTTCTTGAATAAGACCACCTCTTTGTGCGATAATGACGCGTTAGACGAGTTTCGTTATTGCTATCAGGGTGACGGCGAGTATCCACCTATCGTTTTCCTGGGGTCAGACGGCATTGATGACTCATTTGGTGAAACGTCCAACATGGTAAACTTCTATGCTCAAGTTGCGAAGATGTTTGCCACAGAGCCATTTGAAGCTTGTGTGGCCTCGATAGAGAGCACGCTGCCCGAATTAAGTGTTCGAGGAAGTCAAGACGATATGTCGGTAGCTTGTGTCTACGATGAAACGATACTCCCAGAGGTTACTAAGGGGATTATTTCGTGGCAACAATGCAATGTTCTTGAAACAATAAGAAAACTTAACGAGCGCATCGAAAAATATGGCAAAGAATACGATAACTATGTTAAGCGTGGCAATCTTTCCGACAAAGAGAAGATTGATCAGCAAAACACGTTAAAAGCCTTAAAACGTGCTTATGAGTTCAAGCGTGATCAGGCTAAGATGTATGACCGATTCTCTCAAGAGTTGGGGCTTGAAAATGTTGAGCCTTATTCCGATGAGTTAGGATTTGGTGAACAAAAAATTCTGGAAGCCGAAAATCCCGCTATCAAAGAAATGGTTGTCGACGCTGACAAACAGGAGATATGCGAGAACGTTGAAGAAGTGATTGCAATCTCCGATTCTTCATCGGAAGAACCCAGTGATGACTTGAATATTGAAGAAGAAGTGTATTTGTCTGATGATTCACAAAGTGACACCCCGGAAGTGGTAGATGATGACGGCATTGATTCCTCAATAAATGCTTCGGTGCTCTTTACGGAATCCGGCAGTGAAGAAACCACTCAGAATAAGGTACAAGATGATGCCACACAAGAAGATAATTCTATAGTGACGGTAAAAGACCTAAAGGATGAGTAAAAGCAGTGGCTTACATAATTCAATCAAAGTGGTGATGAACCAATTTGGCGACAAGATTCTTTTGTCGCCTCAGTTGGTAAACTATTTGGATGATTATAAGGGGTTCAAAGACTATCCCGCCTGTAAGTATATTATAAAGGATATTCAGGATAACGGAGAACTTAGAAAGCTTTATATTGCTTATAAAGCTTATGGTGACAGATGCAGGAATGATGTGGAGAAACAGCGTGCCAAATCTAAGAAAAGGGCTTCACTGAATGAGTCCTTGCTTGATTATGTTTATGATTGTTTCTTATATGCTTTTGGCATCCTTACCAGTGTTGACGAACCGTCCTCAAATGAAATAATCGCTCATACAAAAGGGGAAATCGATTCTAATTCCGAGCTTGAGGAAAAGTATCACAAGCTTCAAGAGAAATATAATAAATTAGCCCGGAAGAAGCGAAAGCCAATAGGATGTTTCCCAAAGCTGTTAATGGGCATAGTTGCTTTTTTCTTACTTGGGTTTGTGACATTATATTTTGAGTCAAAGGATGATATAGACCGTTTTAACAATCAGCTTACGGAAGCAACTGAACAAGCTGAATGTGGCAATTATATGCAATCCTTAATGACTATTAAGAGCGCTAAGGAAAACTATAATGGGGTCTTCTTTCCATTTTATTATACAAATAAAGCGGATAAAAAGATAGATGTAATTGTCGGCAATGCTTGTTATAAAGCAGATGAGTTGATTTCACAGTATAAATTCACTGAAGCAAAAGCAATACTTAATGATTTACCTGAATCATTATTGACGGAGAATGTTAAAGCAAAGGATGATGTAGAGGCCACTAAAGGTAAATATTACAGCACATTAGAAGGTGTGAGCGGTGTCCTTGTGGAAATGATTTCACAAAATGGCGGTAGCTTAAATGCAGAAGGAAAGAAAATTCTGGAAGAGGCCTTGCTGGTGAATCCCGACAACTACTGGTTGAATTTCATTAAAGAGAAAGAAAAATGAGGCTACCATCAAAAAAGATATTAAAAACTATGCTATTTACTGCGGCTGTGTCTCTTATCCACGGAAGCGCCAAAGCAAATAAGTCAACTACAGGATTGCCGATGTCATCAAGAGAAATAGGTGATGGCGATAAAGTAGCTGAGCTTAAGAACCTCAACCGGAAGATAATAAAGAATGTTTATACATTAAAGAAGGATGGCGATGTAAAGTTAATAGCTGATCATCGTTCACATTCTTCGCACAGTTCGCATAGCTCTCACCGATCTGGTTCTGGAGGTGGATATGGAAGTCATAACTCACACACATCTCACACGTCGCATCGTTCAAGTTCATATGGCGGCTCTTCACACTACTCCAGTTCTTATGGAGGCTCATCTCGTTATTCCAGTCCATCAAGAAATGGCTACAGCTCTTCGTCTTCAAAGCCGAGCTCTTTTTATTCTACACCAACCATAGACTCATATTCATTGGGAGATCGTGGCCTTTCTGTAGGCTCATACGGTTCCGATGTGTCAGCTTTGACAAAACAGCTTGTTGAAA
The DNA here is from genome assembly GCA_045112115.1 of Sodaliphilus sp. Taxonomy (GTDB): domain Bacteria; phylum Bacteroidota; class Bacteroidia; order Bacteroidales; family Muribaculaceae; genus Sodaliphilus. The sequence goes on from JBGUHM010000017.1 coordinate 26,785, forward strand.
AGAAGTATTTGAACAGCTCTAAGATACAGAAAAAGTCTGGTTACTCATTGTATGATTCAGAAGTAGCGAAAGCGGTTAAGAATTTTCAAAAAGATGCAGGTCTTAGTCAAACTGGAAAGTGTGACATGAAAACTGCTGGAGAGCTGATGATGTGGGATGCGTCAAAAACCACAATTCAGCTTGGAATACGTGAGATCAGCCAATCAATGGAGGGATATGATGTAACTGAACTTGTCAGTTTATTACGCAAGGCAGGCTATCCTCCTAATCCAGCTAAGATTGTAAAAGAGGGCAACAAAACGATGTACACTGCAGATGTCGCGATGGCCGTTAAAATGTTTCAGGCTTATAATGGACTACAAGCAACAGGTACAGCAGACATGATAACGATTGAAAAACTAAGAGCTAAAGGTAAATGACAATAGATATTGACCGAAGAATATTTAACGATGTAGCCATATCGAAGACAGTTTATTGTCTATCAGGTGATTATGTTTTTCGGCGAAAACTTGATGGCGACATCGAACATATCATAGTAACGCCGAAGTATGATAACCATAAAACTGATAAAGACATTGAGTTTGAGTTTTTGGACAAACTCAATGACTATAAACTACGTGGCATAATCGCAGAAGAAACAAGAGAGATAAGGACTATATTATATGCGAAGGCTTTTTCCGATGATGATGATTTAAGCGTAAACGATTTATTCGAAGAATGAGTTATCGATTATTGCCATTTACATTCACTCGAATAAGCGGAAAAGAAGTTCTGGTTAACGAGCTTGGCGACATGATTGTAGCGCCAAATGGCACTGTGTCGAAACTCGTCAATCGAGACCATATTGAATCTGAACTGTTCAAGAGCCTGGTAGCAAATTTCTTTGTTTCAGACTCTGTTATTCCAGCTTTATCAGATGTTTACGCTATGCGATTACGAGAGAAAAAGCGATTTCTTGATTGTTTTACGGCATTACATATATTTGTGTTGACTTTGCGATGTAATCAGAATTGCATATACTGTCAAGCTTCAAGCTGCGATGAGTTCAATACATCGGTTTCAATGTCAAAGCAAACAATGAAGCGTTCTGTAGGACTGATGTTCAGATCGCCATCACCA
>JBGUHM010000018.1:0-14440 GCA_045112115.1 Sodaliphilus sp.
AACAATGCCAATATCCCCGCGTGCGCCACTTGGGTAGATAACGCTTGGTTCTTCTATTTCGAGAACAACGGCGGATATGTCGATCCCTACGCTTGGGTATGGGGTGACGATTACGCCGAGTTCAACGGCGGCACCGACTGGCCCGGTACCGAACTCGTGGTACAAGTGGGCATGAGCGGAAACGGCAACCCCGTCTACCGCTGGACCTACGCCAATATGGATAAGACCCCGACGGGGTTGGTAATCAGCGACTTCGGTAGCCCGCAAACCAGCGATTTCACATTCGTCAACGGCGGCTACTACACCGTGAACGGACTCATGGGCACCGTTTCCCAACCCGCGTTTGCTAAGGGCGACCTCAACCACGACGGCGCAATCAATGTGGGCGACGTCAGCGAACTTTACCGCTTGATTCTCAGCGGCAGCACGGCACCCGAGGCCGACCTCAACGGCGACGGTCAAGTGAATACCGGCGACGTGAGCGAGCTCTACAGAATCATGCTCTTATAAGAGCTGACTTAAACATAAAAAGAGAGGGTGTGTCAATTTGTATACACCCTCTTGTAATTCAAAGATGTAATTAATCACTCTAATGACCTATATGGGATTATGAGAGCCACCTTTTTCCACTTTTTGATTATTGTGTTTGCGCTTGCTTGTGCACAGCAAGTGAAAGCACAAATACCTTTTGAGCTGGTCAACGAAACCGACCGTATCCAGATAAACAAAGCTATAGCCTTGATGGACAATGGCAAACCTGAGGAAGCCGTAAAAATCCTTGATGATTTGTGCAACAAATACAAGGACAATTATACAATTGAATATGAGCGACTTTATGCTCGTTATAAAGCCGGTGACTTCAAGCGTGTTGTAAAAGATGGGATGAAACTGTTTAAACACCCTGATGTCGAGTCTCAGTGTTATCAGATTGTGGGAAACGCACAAGATATGTTGGGCAACCGCAAGGAGGCGATTAAAACTTACGAAGAAGGCTTAAAGCATTTCCCTAACTCGGGCAGCCTGTATCTTGAGAAGGGTAATATATACTTTCAGCAACAGCAGTATAACGAAGCGGTTGACAGCTACAGTCGCGGTGTGGAGGTTGAACCCGACTTTGCCAGCAACTACTATCGTCTCGCTAAACTTTATGCCAATTCCACCGAACCACTGTGGGCCATCATCTATGGTGAAGTGGTGTGCAATTTGCTACCTGGCACCAAACGATGCGCTGAGATGGGTAAACTTATCTACGACCTTTTCTGCGAGAATGTAAAGGTGGAAGATGAAAACAAAATCCATGTGTCATTGACCCAGGAAAACACCGTCTATATGGCTCGTGACACATCGAGACTTCAGATTCCTTTCCCTTTGTTGTACGAGAGGGGATTGTTGAAGTCGTCAGCTATCGGGGAACTATTGTCAAACCCGAAACTCACGGTGGCACAAATCGCCGACTTGCGCAAGGGTGCTCTGACGTATATCGACTCGATGGCACCTGGTTATTACAACATTTCGCTGCTCGATTTGCATCGCAATCTCATCAAGAGCGGCAACTGGACGGCATATAACATGTGGCTTATGTCGACAGGGGCTGAAGACGAAACAAAACAATGGGCCGAAACCAAAGAAGGGGACGAACAGCTTGAAGCGTTCGCCAACTGGTTTGTGTCAAATCGCCTTATCCCGTCGGTGGCAGGACCAACGTTGATGACCAGAATTTACAAAATCGAAGAACTCGACATCCCGGATAAAGATGAAATATCCACTGCTGCAGGATGTCGAAAACATCGCGACGATGCTCTACGACTTGCAAAATGGCTTCTTGCTCAACCCACCAACACAACCGGGGTGGCAAATATTATTGCTATTCAATTTTTGATGAAATGGATGGAGAACACCGATGAGTATGCGTTCTCGTTAAGAGGCATTGTAGCTTTTGATAATAAGGATCTCATGACCGCTTACATTGCCGCCATGGTCGAGCATGCCATCGAGTTTAATGTGCACAAGCCCGACGAGGCGATGTATTGTGAGGTTATGCTGCAAGTGGTAGAGTACTATAAACGCAACAAGGATGTACTTGGAATCGTGGAGCCAATGGAGAAATATCTCAATATGGATGGCCCCACTTTGCGCGACACCCTCTCTGAAGAATACAATCAAGGCACAAAATAATTGCTTTTAGCATGTTTGGCCGATAAACCTCGGTTAAATATAGGAAATAATAAACCCTGTGAAGAAAAAAGAACCGTCCCTTTTTCTTCACTTTCGGGCCGTCATCGTTTAGGCGTTTTGTCGTCTGTTGTGTTTTCTTGTGGCCGATGCTGGCCGCCAAGAAAAAATTCACTATATTTGCATGCGAAAACAAACCAATGCATTATGAAAGAGAAATTTTCTATGAAACGGTTCGGGTTGCTGGCGGCGGTCGCGATGCTGTCGCTCGCGGCCGCGGCGCAGTCGTCGAGCCACCAGTATGTAACCGTGGTTGCCGAGCCCGACCATGCCGACTGGACTTACCGCGTGGGCGAGGAGGTGCATATCACAGCCTACGCCATCAAGGAAAACGTGCGCATGCCGAATGCCGAAATCACCTACAGCTACGGCCCTGACAAACTCGATGCCGTAGCCACCGGCAGCGTCACCACCGACGCCGAGGGCATGGCCCGCTTCACCGTTCCCGGCGCCCGTGAGCCGGGCTTCACCAGTGTCCGCGTGAAAACCGTGGTCGACGGTCGCACCTACAGTTCGATGACCAATGTCGCGTTCGACCCTTACGAAATAAAGCCCACCACCACGATGCCGCCCGACTTTGAGCAGTTCTGGGGCGACGCCATGGCGAAAGCGGCGAAGGTGCCCATGAAGCCGCAGCTGCGCCACAGCGAGCGCGAGAGCAACGACCGCGTGGACGTCTATTACCTGCGCCTGCAGTCCTACAAGGAAGGAAACTACGTCTACGGCGTGCTCACCGTGCCCAAGACCGCCGGACGCAAACCCGCTATCCTGCGTCTGCCCGGAGCGGCTGTGCGTCCCTTCAACGGTCCGCACGAACTGGCCTATGAAGGCTTCGTGGTGCTCGAAATCGGCGTTCACGGCATCCCTGTCGACCAAGATCCCGAAATCTACCGCCAACTCGAGAACGGCGCTCTCGCCGGCTACACCACGATGGGCCTCGACAACCGCGACACGTATTACTATAAACGCTCGATTCTGGGTTGCGTGCGAGCCGTCGACTACCTGTGCACGCGCGATGACGTCGACCCGTCGCGTATCGCAACCTACGGCGGCAGTCAGGGTGGCATGCTCGCCATCATGACGGCGGCGCTCAGTCCACACGTGAGTGCCCTGTTCTCCTATTTCCCGGCGTTCTGCGACCTCACCGGCTACTATCACGGCCGGGGCGCCGGCTGGCCGCATCTGTTCCGCGACCCGGCGGAGCCTAACATCGAAAAGCGTATGGAAGTGTCGCGTTACTACGACACGGTGAATTTCGCACGGTTGCTGCGTGTGCCCGGCTTCTACGCCTGGGGTTTCAACGACCCGGCGTGCTGCCCCACGTCCACCTTCAGCGCCTACAACGTGATTACCGCTCCGAAGCAGCTCCAACTGGGACGCGACACCGGCCACTGGCTCTATCCCTGGCAGGTGGACAACGCCCTCGCCTGGCTCAAAGCCCAGTTCAAGATGTAGCCCTCTACGTAGTCAAGGGAGTTTTATTAATATAAAATATCCCTTATGGCTACCAAATCTGTAGAGATAAACGTCTTGCTACGGAGTTTAGGAGTTTTTGGAGTTTTATTATTTAAAAAAGAACTCCCACAACTCCCAAACTCCGTAGATTTAATCATCTGTCTTTCCGTCTACGGCAGCAGGCGGTTCTCGTTCATGCGCCAGAGGTATTGCTGGATGAGGGCTTTCAGGCGGCGTTCCATGTCGGCCTGCTCTTTGCCGGCGTGTCCCGCGAGGTTGTGTCGCAGCAGTGGGTCGTCGCGGAAGCGGTACATGGCCTTCACGCGCTCGCCGTCGAATTGCATGAGCCACGGTCCGCGGCAGTATTGATATATGCCGTTGTTGTAATTGAATGCCCAGGTGCTGTCGGGCGGTGTGCTGAGCAGGTCGGTGCCGAAGGCCAGATAGGGCCGGTCGTAGCCCGTGAGGTGGAGCAGGGTGGGGGTGATGTCGGTCTGTTGCGCGATGATGTCGTCGCGTTCTCCCGGGGCGATGCTGCCGTCGGGGCAGTAGAAGATGATGGGAACACTGTATAACCCGAGGTCGGTAAGATATTCGCGGTGAGTGGCCTGATTGGTGTGGTCGGCCACCAGTACGAAGATGGTGTTGCGGAACCACGGCTCACGCGAGGCGCGCGCGAAGAAGCGGCGCAGGGCGTGGTCGGTGTAGCGCACCGTCTTGTGGATGGGCTGCGTGCCCTCGGCAAAGCGGCCGCGGTATTTCTCCGGCAGGTTGAACGGATGGTGCGACGACGCGGTGAACACCGTTGCCAGGAACGGCTCGCGGAACGTGTTCACGCGGTCGAGAGTGAACTGCAGGAACGGCTCGTCCCAGATGGCCCATTTCCCGTCGAAATCGTCCATGCCGCCGTAGCTGTTGTCGGAGCAGTACTCGTCGAGGCCGTAGTATTCATTATACCCGATGGCGTGGGCGAAAGCGCTGAAGCCCATCGAAATGTTGTGTCCGCCGTGGAAAAACGCGCTGTGATAGCCTTTGCTGCCGAGCATGGCCGGCAAACCCTCTACATCGTTGAGCGAGGCCGGGGTGAGGAAATACGGCTCCACCATCATCGGCAGCCCGCAGAGTATGCTCGGCATGGCATCCATCGAGACGCGGCCGTTGGCGTAGGAATAGCGGAACGTCATCGACTGCGACGCAAGCGAGTCGACGAACGGCATATACCCCCGGTAGCGCCCGCCGTCCAGGTCGCGGTTCATCGAGCCTATGTACTCTTTGCTCATGCTCTCTACAATGAGAATCACCACATTGTAGCGGCGCTCGCGCCCGCGTTCGGCCACCGAGTCCTGCGGCACGCTCTGCACCGGCGTGTACTCGCGCTCCATCGCCGCGAGCGGCATGTAGTCGGGCGTGACAAACACTTTTTTGCCTATCGAGCGAATCATCGAGAACGGGGTGTTGAGCACCACGGCGCTCTCGATGGGACGCGACACGTATTGGTTGGCGTTGCTCACGGTGATAGGGCGGGTGCCGGCCGTGGCGCTGCCGCGTATGCCGATGATAGTCAGCGGCACACCCACCACGAGCGCCACCAGCTGGGTTGCGTAATATTTCCATCGGCGGGGGTACACCTCGGTGCGCACTCTCGTGAAGCAGCGCCAAAGCAGCCACACGAGCGCCGCCATCAGCAGCACCAGATACCAGTGGTTTACAAATTCGGTCAGGATAATCGACGCGATGTTGTCCTCGGAGGCAAACTCGCTGAACACCGTCACCGTGCTGCGACGGCCCGTGTACTGGAAATACACGCTGTCGACGAGATTCGACGCCAGCGCCACACCGTTGGTGACGACGAACAGCCAACGCATGGCGCTGTTCCACCATTTCCAGCGCTCTTTCACGTGCCACGGCAGCAGGGTGAGCACCATATACAACGCATTGACATACAGCACGGCGCTAAGGTCGAACACCAGGCCGCCGCGCCAGACGGGCAACGGCAGCATGACGCCGAACACCGCACGGTTCTCGAGCAGGAAAGCCACGCGGGTCACCATCATCAACACCATGGCCAGCAACAGGTTGCACACCACAGCGCCCGGCGCGCTGTGGAGCAAGGTCTCTCTTATTCTGCTCGCTTTCGTAGTCATTGACGCCGCAAAGTTACGGCTTTTTCCATAAAAACAGCCTATTTCCCGCTACTTAAGTTTCTAAAACTGGTTCTGATTGGCCTGACTGTGAAACTCCGAGGACTCCCAGTTCCAGCACACCATCTACCCGTAAGCCTCCACATCTTCCATCCTCCATATTACATCCTACATGCGCGAGGCGCTTAACTCATGTGATTTCACCGTCGATTTCGGGTGTTTCGCTCCATGATTTCATCGAAGATTTCGCCTGTTTGCCAGCCTTGTTTGCCAGGGGGAAAAAGCGCAAAAAGAGTAATAAATAAATATGAACTATGAAATTTTTTTCTTACTTTTGCAGCCTGGATTCTCTTGAATTACATAAATAAACAAATCATATAATAATCTATTTATTATGAAAAGACGACTGATATTAAATGCGCTGCTCATCTGTGTTTCGGCCTTTATGGTGGCACAGACGAGCAACAAACTGACGCTGGATGCCCGGATGCAGGTGGAAAGGCATCATGATGCAAAGCGGACAAAAGCTGTAGCTGCAACAACTGCTGGCACGCTGAATGCCATCATCAAACTCGACGAGGCAAGTGCCGACGAGACACTCGATGACTTGCGTACAATGGGCGTTAAGTTGCAGGGACGCCTGGGGCAGCAAGTGGCTGCAGTCATTCCTCTCGACTTGTTGCAGCAAGTGGAAGATATACCAGGCGTACTGCGTATCGGCACGGGCGGTCCTGCTCCCAAACTGCTGACCGACGTGTCGCGCGGCGAGATTGGTGTGTCCGACATCGACGGCACCCGCGGTAAGGTGGGCGACAAGACCTACAGCGGAAAGGGGGTCACTATTGCCCTCATCGACGGCGGCTTTGATTTCCATCATCCTGCCTTCAAGGACAGCGAGGGACGTTCCCGCATCAAGGCGGTGTATTCGCCTTTTGACGAAAGCGGCAGGAAAGTGGTTGTTGACGGCATGGAACTGCCCGGTTCTGTCTTCGACACGCCGGAGATGATAGCCGCGCTGACAACCGACTTCCCCACTGGCGACCATGGCAGCCACACCGCTTCGATTGCTGCTGGGACACGCTGCCCCCAGGGATGGGGTGGCATGGCTCCCGACGCCGACATCGTGTTGTGCACCATCTATGCTCCCAACGTAACCGACGCAACCATGACCCTCGACAACATACTCTCTTATGAGAGTACTTTCCATGACCTTGTGTTCCTGAAGGATTATGCCAAACAGCTCGGAAAGCCAATGGTAGTAAGTATGAGCCTTGGTACGAGCACCGGTTCTCACAACGGAAAGGGCGTGATAGCAGAAGCCGTAGAGGCTATCTGTCAGGAGGGCGTGCCTTTGGTCATCTCTGCCGGTAACGAGGGCGACAGGTCTTTGTTCCTTCATAAGGTGTTCGAAAACGATACAGACACCCTGCGCACAATGATATCCATTAAGGAGAGATTTGAGAACATCGAAGGCTTCGCGCCCAAAGATGCCGACCTTTGTATGCGTTTGTCACTGGTCAAAAGAGAAAACGGCAACAAATGGATTACCTTATGGCAATCGCCGATGCTCAATCCCGAAACGGGCATCCTGCCCGACATCATCAGCGAGGAACTGCCTGCGCTGGATGAGGGCTTCTCTGGCATTTTGCGTTTAGGCATGTCGCGGGAGGCTGAGCAAGTGCGCTTAAAAGTTGCCGGTATGGGTTGGCTGTTAGAAGACTACTTCTTGGAATTGACTGTCGGCAGCAAGCAGGGCGTGACCCTCGACATCTTCAATGCCGAATTGACATCTCAGGGACGGGAAGGCTACATGAGCAGTGTAAATGCCATGACAATGAACGACTGGGCCACAGCGCCATCATGCATTTCAGTAGGAGCTTATACCGCCAACACTCTGGTTCGTTACCTCTACGACGAGCCGATGACGTCAATGGACCCACTCTACGACATCGCATCCCTGAGCAGTTACGGCACCGGACTTAATGGTGTCCATGTGCCCACCATCTGTGCCCCTGGCATTCATGTGGTGGCCGCCGTGAACCATTTTCACGTGGGAACCAACTATGATGGCACCCCGAAGACTTATCGTCCCGAGATGACTTGGCAGGGCTTCCCATATAACTCCGAAAGCGGCACGTCGATGGCAGCGCCCACCGTGGCTGGAACCATCGCCCTGTGGCTGGAAGCCAACCCGTTGCTGACACGTGACGAGGTGAAGGATATCGTTTGCCGTTCCGCTCGGACCGACGAGTTTACCGAAGCCAAACCCGACCAATTCGGCAAAGGCAAGATTGACGCCAAGCGCGGACTCGAGATGGTGCTCAATGCCGATACTGGTATCAAGGACATTTCCGAGGAGCAAAGCAATGAGAGCGATGTGATTTACTACGACCTGCAGGGACGTCCTTGCCGACAGCCTCTCGCCAGAGGTATTTACATAAGCAAAGGAAAGAAAATCATCATCAATTAAGTTCCGACTATTTTTGACAGTCCCCATGTTTGCAGACTCAACAAACATGGGGACTGTCATAATTGTATAATTGGAGTTTTGCGACACCCTCTTGTTAGCCTGCTGAAGCGAGCGTTTTATCAGCGAGCAAAGCGTAATTCGCAGTTAAAGAACCTCTACGGAGTCAGGGAGTTAAAGGAGTTTTATTTATAAAGATGAAAACCTCCCCACACTCCTCAAACACCGTAGCGAAGATTCGTTTAATTCGCGTAATTCGCCGTTAAGAACCAACCAGTGCAACCATTGCACCTTGTACCATTGCACTGCCCTCAATTTCTATATTTCACCCCGTAACGTTTGGAACTGTCGGAAAAAATGTGTAATTTTGCCGAATTTAACGGGAATTACATGGAATTTCTTGAGAAATATCATCTTTTGGGGCCGCTGATAGGGCTGTGCACATTCCTCGTGATTGGAGTGTTCCACCCGCTGGTAATCAAGGCCGAATATCACTTGGGCACGCGTAGCTGGTGGATGTTCCTCGTTGCCGGACTGGCGTCGCTGACGGCGTCGCTGGCAGTGGGCAACACGCTGTTGTCGGCGCTGCTGGGCGTGACGGCGTTCTCGTGTTTCTGGAGCATCCTGGAAGTGTTCCAGCAGCAGGAGCGTGTGCGCAAGGGTTGGTTTCCGCGCAATCCGCGCCGCAAGTATCCATTCGATAAAACCACTGAAAGCGATGAATAAGCGACTGATAGCGATATTACTGCTGGCTGTGGCGTTCACGGCCGTGGGCCGGGCAGCGACAATACCCGAGGACAGCGTGCTGCGCCGAATGGCGGCGCGCATGCTCATGGTGGGTTTCACCGGCAACACCATCGACGACAAGAGCGTCGCGGCACATTATGTGCGCGACCTGCACGTGGGCGGAATCGTCCTGTTCGACATCGACCTCACCGGAACTAAGGAACTCGGGTCGCGCAACGTCACCTCACCCGCGCAACTCAAGGCACTCACCGGCAAGTTACACGGCTACACCGGTGGCCGCTACAATCTGCTCATCGCGCTCGACCAGGAGGGCGGCCGCGTGTGCCGCCTCAAGACGCGTTATGGCTTCCGACCCACGGTCACGGCTCATTATCTGGGTCAGGTCGACAATATGGACACTACGCGCCGTTACGCGGCCTCGATAGCAACCGAACTGCGCGACATGGGCATAAACCTCAACCTCGCGCCCGTGGTCGACATCCATAATCCCAACTGCCCGCCGCTCGGGAAATTTGACCGCTGCTTCTCGACCGACGTCGACGTGATTTCACGCCACGCGCTGTGGACCATCGAGGCCCATCACGACGCCGGAGTGCGCTGCGCGGTGAAGCATTTTCCCGGCCACGGCAGCGCTGTCGACGACTCGCATTACGGTCTGGTGGACATCAGCAAAACCTGGCAACCGCTGGAACTGCAGCCGTATGAGCAGCTCATCGCGATGGGCGAGCTCGACGCCGTGATGACGGCTCACGTCTACAACAGCCAGATCGACCCCGTGTATCCCAGCACGCTGTCGTACAAGACGCTCACCGAGCTGCTGCGCGAGCAACTGGGCTTCGACGGCGTGATTATCACCGACGACCTGTATATGGAGGGCATCTTCGACCGCTATGCGATTGAGGACGCCGTGGCACTGGCCATCAATGCCGGCGCCGACATACTACTGGCCGGCAACAACATCACCACCGGTTTCGAGGCCGACCGCCCCGACCGCCTCATCGACATAATCGTGGGGCTGGTGAAGTGCGGCAAGGTGCCCGTGGAGCGGCTCTACGAGTCGAACCGGCGTATCGAGGCCTTGTCGCGTAAACAATAACGAACGTCAAAAAACTAAAAAACTATAGATATGAAACTTAAACACATCCTGATTATCACACTCGCACTGCTGGTGGCTGCTCCCGTGGCAACCGCGAAAACCAAAAAGCGTGCAGCGAAGCCGGCCGCTACGCAAGCCGCACCGGCCGCCAAAGGCAAGAACGGACACATGTATTTCATCGTAATCAACAAGAAAGACCTGAAACTGCGCGTCTACGACCCAGCGGGCGGCGACACAACCCTCGTCAAGGAGTACGACGTGTGCCTGAGCAAGAACAAGGGTCAGAAACAGCGCAAAGGCGACCGCAAGACGCCTGAGTCGCCCGCCGGAAAGCCCTTCTACATCTCGATGATACAGAACGCCAGCGGATGGAGGCACAACTTCGGCGACGGACGTGGCAACATCCTCGCCTACGGACACTGGTTCCTGAGGCTGGTCACTCCAGGCCACTCCGGCATCGGCATCCACGGCAGCACCAACAACGAGAAATCGGTGCCAGGACGCGAGAGCGAGGGCTGTATCCGTCTGCGCGACAGCGAGATTATCGACCTCAAAGAGAACTACGCCTATGTGGGCATGCCGGTGACCATTCGTCCTGAAGGCGCCGCTCCGCTGCCCTTCGAGCAACGGTTGCTGAAGAAATGAGCAGTGGCGTAATGTACTCCCCTTTTTAAAACGAATTTCCTTTTGTTGAATCAAGAATTACGATAAACTATGGTTAGAAAACTTCTCACATTCAGCATTTTAGCACTCCTGCTGATGGCTGTGCCAGGTTGCGGCGGCAGCGGTGACGACAGCAAGGAGGTGGTGGTAACAAGCAACTCGGTGAGTCTGCGCAGCTGGCCTTCGCTGAAGTCGAAAGCGGTGGAGAGTGTGCCAGAAGGCACACGGATGCCGTTTCTCGGCACCTTCGGCGACTTCTACAAAACTGAGTACAACGGCAAGAAAGGATATGTGCTGAAGAGTCTGACACGGCTCGAGGACATAGGATCGGCGCCCGCGGAGGCTGCGGCCCCGGAAGTGTCGGCGGCTCCGCAAACCACAGGCACGACCTACGTCTTTGTCGATGGCTATCACGTCCGTTTGCGCATGGGACCGTCAACGTCCTACCCCTATCTGACCAACGGCTATGGAGGCACAATATACGCTCCTCGCCACGGCTGCCTGCCGTACCACGGCCGCGAAGGCAACTTCTACAAGGTCACCTATGCGGGCGGCACGTATTACATCTCATGCGATTTCACACATTTAGTAACAAAATAAAAACAACTTATACACAATGGTTAAAAAACTTATTACACTCAGCGTAACAGCGCTACTGCTCGCCTCTTGCGGCGGAAACGACGACAAACAGCAGTCGAAGGCAGCCAGTGCAATCTCGGCCGCGCCAACAAAGGTCACCGAGGCCAAAATCGAGAAGGAGAAATACGACCAAGAAAACCTCTTTATCGTCATCAGCAAGAAGGACGAGACCCTCAAAGTATATGAGGCCAAAGACGACACCACTCTCGTAGCCACTTTCCCAGTGTGCCTAAGTAAGAACAAGGGACAGAAAGAGAAGTCGGGCGACATGCGCACTCCCGAGAGCGAACCCGGCAAACCCTTCACCATCGAGCAGATTCAGGACGCCAGCGACTGGAAACACGACTTCGGTGACGGACGCGGTGAGATTCTGGCCTACGGACACTGGTTCCTCCGCCTGAAGACCCCACACAAGGGCATCGGCATCCACGGCAGCACCAACAACGAGAACTCGGTTCCCGGTCGCGCCAGCGAGGGCTGTATCCGCTTGAAAGACGCCGACATCATCACTCTGAAAGAAAAGTATGCCCGCGTGGGTATGCCGGTAATCATCAAGGCCGAGGAGCAGGGACCGCTGCCATTTGAGAAATAAATGAAGTAATAACCCAATAAATTCACAAATTATGAAGTACTTTTTGCAACTAAACGGACAGACAGTAGGTCCGTTCGAACCGCAAGAACTGTTGGCTCAAGGTGCCAACCTCCAGTCCCCCGTGTGGTGCGAGGGTATGCCTAACTGGACTCTGGCTAAGGACGTGCCCGAACTGGCGCAAATGATGATGGGCAGCGAGGCCACCGTGGCTGCGCAACCGAATTTCCAGGCTTCCCAGCAGCCCCAGGCACCGCAAGCGCCTCAGCAATCGCAGTACCAACAACAGTACCAGCAGCCGCAGCAGCCGCAATATCCGCATCAGCCTTACACCGGCGACACCTACAATCCCCCCGCAGAGGCTCCCGCTGGCATTCTGCCGGTGTTCCCGACGCTCATCGAGGGCCTCATGCTCGGCGTGAAGAACGTGGCCTCGCTCATCGGCGCCGTGGCGCTCTGGGCGGTGACCTGCTGGATTCCCTACCTGAACGTCGGCACAACGGTGGCTCTGCTCTCCATTCCCGTTGAGCTGAGCAAGGGCCGTGTGCTCAATCCAGCGTTTATCTTCCGTCCGGTCTACCGCAAGTATATGGGCCAGTTCTTCCTGTTCTGCGGCCTGGTGTTCATGGCCATGCTTATCGGCTATAGCATGCTTGTGATTCCGGCTATTGTGCTGTCGTTCTCTTGGTATATTTCGTTCTACCTGATGTTTGACAAGGGTCTCAACGCAATGGACGCATTGAGCAAGAGTAACGAATTCACCTACGGCTACAAGTGGAAAATCTTCCTTATCAAGTTCTTGTTCAGCGCCATCTACTATATGGTATTTGGCATGGTGGTCGGCATGTTTGTTTGGATCGCTTTTGCCGCTGAGAGTGAAGTTCTGCTTGTGATGGCTATCCTTTTGAGCATCGCAGCATTCCTCATCTACCTCACGGCCTTGCTTGGTGTCGACGCAATAATCTACCGCGAACTCCTAAAGCGCGACGACGTGGAACTCTGATGTCTTTTACATCTCCGTATAAGTCAATAGGATGCGCTTGTCGCATCCTATTGATGTAAATAGCCGATATCTGGGATTATTGCTATTGACCCTCCTCACTCCACCCCCCCTACCTTTGCAACAAAAAACATAATCATTGCCCAAAAAATGCCCAACCACTGTCCCGCCACCCAAAAAGTGGCTCGAAGAGCCAGCAACATTAGTAACACCATGCCAGCGACCCCGAAGGGGCGCGCAGCTTGGTGCCAGCAGCGCAGAAAATCGCGCGTCGAAGATGCGCCACACCCCCATCCACTGTCCCACGCTCGCAAAAGCGAGCTTTGGTAAAATTAGATGGACGATTGTCAGTATTTTAACAAGTGAAGAAACACGCTCAAAAATTTGGTGGCTACAAAATAAAGTAGTAACTTTGCAAACGGAAACAGGGTTGTTTTTTGCTCTACGATTTCCACCCCGCCTCAGAACCGTTACACATATCTAATTATATAAACATTAAAATTAGATTTCATGAAACATTATTACGCTTTATTCCTTTTGTTTGCGACGGCACTCACCATGTCGGCGCAACTGACGGTCAACCAATGGGGACAAACCCGAGTTGGCCATGACTGTGACTCGATCTACATTGGCCATGGCCTTTATGAGAATTATCGCGACACTTTGTCGTCGTTGTGGGTCTCGGGACCAGATTTGTACGGTAATCCTGCCCGCATCATATTTGGTGATGCCAACCTTGGATATAATCGCAATGTTGACATTGGTGAGTGGTATGTTCCAGATGACGAAGAACCTATCAACACAAATGTGCTTCATTTGCACGGGAAAAGTGGTATTCGCATTACAAAAAGCAATTCCGCTCAAAATCTCATTGCTCAATATGCTCCTGGAACTAGCTCAACTTTCGAATTTAACTGCGATGTAAAGGGCAATTCCTTTATAGTTAATAGCGACCAACGTTACAAGAAGAACGTGCGTCCGCTGAACAACTCACTCGGCTCGCTCTCGCAGCTCACAGGTGTTTCTTACACCCTGAAATCGGAAAGGGAAATAAATGAGATGAAAGGAATAAACATGCCAGAGGATGAAGATGAAGTTGATCCAATATTCGCTGCCCTTGCACAACGCGACAAGGAAATGGCCGAGCGCTACAGCAAGCGGTTCGGCTTGATAGCTCAGGAAGTGCAGGGCGTGTACCCCGAGCTGGTGCGCGAGGATGCCGACGGCTATCTGTCGGTGGACTATATAGGACTTATTCCGCTACTGATTAACGCAGTCAACGAACTCAACGAGGAGATACAAGGCCTACGCGATGAGAACGCCGCGCTTGCGGCGCAGCTGAACGTGCAAGCCGCACCCGCCCTGGCTGAGGTGCAGGAGGGCTCGATGGTGACCACGCCGCGGCTCTACC
>JBGUHM010000019.1:0-11964 GCA_045112115.1 Sodaliphilus sp.
CACGGTTGCCATCGACGACGAGCCGTTGCTCTCGAGGATGTCGCTCACGATGCGGCAGGTGTAGGGGAAGTCGTCGGGGAACATGCGTTTGAGAGCGCGGTGTGCGAGGTTGCCGTGACCAATCTCACGACGGCTCACGCCACGCGGTGCGCGTGCTTCGCCGGTAGAGAATGCGGGGAAGTTGTAGTGGAGCAGGAAACGCTCGTTCTTGCGTGTGAGCACGTCGTCGATGAGTTTCTCGTCGAGGCGTGTTCCCAGGGTGACGGTAGCCAGCGACTGGGTCTCACCGCGGGTGAACACAGCGCTTCCGTGAGGTCCGGGCACGTAGTCGGTCTCGCACCAGATGGGGCGAATCTCGTCGGTGCGGCGTCCGTCCATGCGGATGCCCTCGTCGAGAATCACGCGGCGCACGGCGTCACGCTGAACGTCGGCGAAGTAACGGTTCACCATAGGCTCTTTCTCCTCGCGCTCCTCTTCGGGAATGGTCTCGATGAAATCGGCGAGCACCTTGTCGAAGCTGTCGTTGCGCCAGTGCTTGTCGGCGTTTCCAGCGCGGGCGATATCGTAGCAGGGCTGGTAGCACTCTTTCTTGACGCGTGCCTCGAGTTCCTCGTCGTTGATTTCGTGGCAGTACTCACGCTTGACGACGCCGAGTTCGGCAGCCAGTTCCTTCTGAATCAAGCACATGGGCTTGATGGCCTCGTGTGCAGCCTTCAGAGCCGCAATGAGGTCGTCCTCGCTCACTTCGTCCATCTCGCCTTCCACCATCATGATGTTATCGTAAGTTGCACCTACCATCAGTTCTATGTCGGCCTGTTCCAGTTGTTCGAAGGTGGGGTTGATGACGAATTGTCCGTCGATGCGTGCCACACGCACCTCGGAGATGGGGTCCTCGATGGGTACGTCGCTCACGGCGATGGCAGCCGAAGCGGCCAGTCCTGCGAGAGCATCGGGGCAGTCAACGCCGTCGCTCGAGAACATGATGATGTGAACGATGGTGTTGGCATGATAATTCTTCGGGAAAAGTGGACGAAGCACGCGGTCCACCAGTCGCGCGGTGAGAATCTCGTAGTCGCTGGCGCGGCCTTCACGCTTGGTGAAGCCACCGGGATAGCGTCCGTACGCTGAATATTTCTCTTTGTACTCTACGGTAAGCGGCATGAAATCCACTCCCTCGTCGGCTTCTTTTGCCGACACAACTGTGGCCAACAACATCGTGTTGTTGAAACGCAGCTCAACAGCTCCATCGGCTTGCTTGGCAAGCTTTCCAGTTTCAAGGGTGATCACACGTCCGTCACCCAGGTCGATGGTTTTTTTGATAGGTGTTAACATCTTGTATCTTATAAATTATTGCTAAAAATTTCGCGCAAAATTAGTAATAATTTGCCACGTGACCAACTTTCGGTGTGAAAAAGCGCCAAAAAACCTGCAAAAAGCCCTCTTTCTGACAATGGGAGAGTAGCGAGTGTTGGGAGGACTGGTAAAACATTTGCCACTTTGGGTTGAACTTGAATTGGTCATTAGACACATCTCCATAATGTCAAGGTAGCCAGCTGTTGAAACGACTGGCTACCATAATCTAAAGGCATATCCAATATTGTTATTTGATAATATATGTGATAGTGCCTATTCCGTTGGTCGTTGTGCTCTTTTTTACACTGAAACTTGATCTGCTGGCTGCAGTCTCACAACGCTTTTTGAGGCTGGCGTCGGATGCGGCTTTGCCACTTCCTCCGGCATAAGTAGCTGATGTTACTTTGCCACGTGGGTTGACGACAACTTTTATGCGAATCGTACCTTCCGAGAGATATGGTCTATCGGGGTATACAAAATTGGCTACAGTATAGCCGTCTGTGCCATTAAAGCCGGCTGAAGCATTCTTCCCTCCGGTGTTGCTGTTTCCTGAGCGGTCGCCCTGTTTGCCACTGCCGTTTTGCGCGAAAGAGCTGCCTACGCGGCTGTTGATTTTGCTGTTGGGCGCGGGTTTGCCGGGGTTGTCGGGTTTGCGGGTGTTCTGTTCTTTCTTCTCGTTCTTTTTTGGCTTTGCCTTTCCGGTTTCATCGGGCTTTTTCTTCGGTTCCTCTTTGACCTTCATGGGGGACTCGCGACGGTCGGTCACGAGAGGTTTGTTCTCCTTTGCCTCACGACCGTTGTCCTTCTTGTCGAAGGCTTCCTCGGTGGCGTCGGGTTTGGTTTCCTCTTCGGTCTGTTCCTCGACGTCTTCGCTTGCGAGTTCGTCGTCTACTTCTTCAATCTGGTCGCCGAGTATCACCAGGTCGCCGCCGTAGTACACCGAGTCCATCACCAGGTAGTCCTGCTTGTCCTTTGCGTCGAGCTTAGGCGCGTTGAGGAACGTGGTGAGCAGCAGCGCCACTGTTCCAACGCAGAGCAGCAGCGTGAGCAACGCCGCTATCCACTGTCCGTTATGGTTGTTGTCGTGTTGTTCCATAGCAGAGAGAATGGGTTGTTATTCAACTTTTTCGGTGGTCGTCTCGGGGTTGTCGGCGGGTCGTGTGGCAAGCACCACTTTCACGCCCGAACGCGCTCCCTTGTCGAGCACCTCTACAATCTTGCCGTAGGGCACATCCTGGTCGGCGTGCAAGGCGACGAATTGCGAGGGATCGCTCTCGTGAAGGCCCGTCAGGAATCCTTCGAGCTGTTCGGGCTGTATGGCTCGCTCCTCGCCTCTCCCGGTGGAGTCGTTCTCCTGGACCGACATCTTCATCTCTTTGTCGATGAAAATGATGGTCGAAGGCTTGATGGCGGCCTGTTGTCCGCTTTGGGGCAGGTTGATTTCCATCTCGCTTGGGAAGACGAAAGTCGAGGTCACCATAAAGAATATGAGCAGCAGGAAGATGACGTCGGTCATCGACGACATCGGGAATCCCGACTGCGCTCTATGTTGTCGTTTCAGTGACATGGCATGCTTGAGTTTAATATAAAAAGGTGGTTATTTTACAGGCTCGTTCAGGAGGTCCATAAACTCCATGGTCGAGCCTTCGAGGCGGTTCATCACCTTGTTGACGCGTGCCGTGAGGAAGTTGTAGGCAAACAGAGCGATGATACCCACCACGAGACCTGCCACGGTAGTGACCAGAGCCTCGTAGATGCCGTTGGAGAGGATGCCTACGTTACTGTTCTGTCCGGCCACGGCGATGCTGTGGAACGCCTGGACCATACCTGCCACAGTGCCGAGGAATCCAATCATAGGTGCTCCGGCCGCTGTAGTCGCCAGCCATGCGAAACCCTTTTCGAGTCGAGCAACTTCCATGTTACCGACGTTTTCGATTGCCACGAGCACGTCGTTGTTAGAGCGTCCTATTCGCGATACGCCTTTCTCAATCATGCGAGCGTAAGGTTTGTCGATGCTCTTGCACAAATCTTGGGCTTCACTGACCTTTCCGCTGTGAATCAAGTCTTTGATTTTCTGCATGAATCCCGGGTCCTGCTTCGAAGCATTGCTTATGGCGAAAGTGCGCTCGATAAGGATATAGATGCTGATAATGGCGAGGATAGCCAGAGGAATCATGAGCCATCCGCCTTTAAGTGCGAGGTCCCACAGGCTGATATTGGCAGCTGCCGCCGCCGGCTGTGTTGCTAATAAAATGTTCATTGTGATATTTTTGAGTTATTAATTGCTTTATCAGTAAAAAGTTATTTCAGGCAACGCTTATATGCCTGGATGGCCTGCTCGATGCCCAGGTACAGCGAGTCGCTGATGAGAGAGTGGCCTATCGACACCTCGAGCAGATGCGGCACCTTCTCTTTGAAGTATGCGAGGTTGTCGAGGTTGAGGTCGTGTCCGGCGTTGAGCCCTACGCCCACCTTGCGGGCGACTACGGCCGCGTTGACGTAGGGAGCAATGGCCGTCTCACGGTCGTCGTGGTAGTGCTCGGCATAGGGGCCGGTGTAGAGTTCCACGCGGTCGGTGCCGGTCTTGGCTGCCAGACGCACACTATCTTCCAAGGCGTTGATGAAGATGCTGGTGCGTATGCCGGCCTCTTTCAGGCGGTCGACGATACCCTGTAGGAACTCCATGTTGGCTTCGATGTCCCATCCTGTCGACGAGGTGAGCACCTCGGGCGCGTCGGGCACGAGTGTGACCTGCGTGGGCTTCACCTGAAGCACGAGCTTCATGAAGTCGTCGCTGGGATATCCCTCGATGTTGAACTCGGTGCGTATAAGCGGCCTGAGGGCAAACACATCGTCGTAACGAATGTGCCGTCCGTCGGGACGCGGGTGTACTGTTATGCCATTGGCACCGAACCGTTCGCAGTCGGTTGCCATTGTTTCCACATTGGGTATATTTCCACCGCGCGCGTTGCGCAGTGTAGCTATTTTGTTGATATTTACGCTCAGGTTAACCATAGGTTATGCGTTCGTTTTTTGTAGTTTTTTATTATGTCGGTATTGCCGTCTCACAATTTATACTTACCTTTGCATGGCAGTTTTAATCTGCAAATGTACTTGATAAAACTGAAATAAAAAAAGAAAATTGCAACTAAAAGGAAAATTTCAACGTTTTTTACACTTTTGGCAATGAAAATAGCGGTTTTTGGCAATAAATATCAGAAAAGACACCTCAAAGGACTGCCCGTTTTTTTGGGCGAACTGCGTAAAGCGGGTCTCGAGATTCTTATTGAGGAAGATTTCCACAGCTACCTCTCTGAGCGAGGTGCGCTTGGCGGCGACTACGGCAGTGTCACCGCGATGGAAGTGGCTGGTGGCGGTTGCCCTGTCGACCTGGTGCTGACCTTGGGCGGCGACGGCACGTTGCTGCATGTGTCGCAGCAGTTACACGGCAGTTTGGCGCCAGTGCTGGGTGTGAACACGGGTCATCTGGGTTATCTCACGTCGGCCTCTACCGCCGACGCCGCGGCCATCGCCCGCCAGTTGCTGGAAGGCCGCCTGAGCGTTGAGCACCGCACTATGCTCGAGGTGGAACGCGTGGGCGGTCCTGCCATAGGCTCGCCGCGGGCGCTGAACGAGATTGCCATTCTGCGCCACGCCACTTCGTCGATGATTGAGATTGCGGCGCAAGTCAACGATGTGCCGCTCACCACCTACAAGGGCGACGGGCTCGTGGTGTCGTCCCCGTCGGGCTGGACTGCCTACAACATGAGTGCCGGCGGTCCGATTCTCGAACCGACCACGGCATGCATCGTGCTCACACCGCTGTCGCCTCACACCCTGAACATGCGGTCGCTGGTGGTGCGCGACGACGCCGTGATCACTCTCACCGTGCGCTCTCGCGCCAGCCGTTTCCAGGTGAGTGTCGACGGCAATTCGGTGGTATGCCCCAGCGGCACCACTGTGAAAATCAGCAAGTCGCCTCAAGTGCTTCGTCTGGCCAACCTGGGGCTGGTGAGTTTTGCCGACAAGTTACGCACCAAACTGCTGTGGGGCCGCGAGAACGAGGAATGAGCACATGAAATTCTACCTTGATGACCGACAGTTCGGGCGCATATTCATCACCGTGCGCCGCAACATGAAGAACATAAGTTTCATCGCCAAAAACGGTGTGCTTCACATTTCTCTTCCGCCCGGTACAACGAAGGAGTATATTGAAAAAGTAATAGACGAAAAGCGCGAGCGGCTTGCTGAGATGCTGGGCCGCCAGTCGGCTACCGCGGTGGCATTCCACGACGGCCAGGTGATACCGTACCACGGCGGCGCGATAACCATAAGCCGCAGCATGAGAGACGATGGGCACGTTCATGCCAAATTCCTGTCTCCGGGGGAGTTGCGGGTGACAATCCCGCCGAATCTTAGTTTCGACGACCCAGAGGTCACTGGCCTGATTTCTCAACTGATCTCCAAGCAGATGGAGTATGTCGTTTATAAGAATGTGATGCCAATGCTTGAGGCGGTGGCGGCCGAACTCTGTGTGAAATACAACAACTTCGAGATAGGTCGCGGAATGCGCAAACTCGGACATTGCACCAAGAACGACGTCATCCAGCTGTCGCGGAACGTGGCACTGTTGCCGGAGCATTTAATCCGCTACCTCATCTGCCATGAGTTGGCCCACGTCACTTACAAGAACCACTCGCCGGCGTTCCATGCGCTGGTCAACACCTACACCGCCGGCCGCGAGAAGGCCCTTGAGGCCGAGCTGCGCGCCTTCGCCTGGCCCATACAACGTTAATTCATCTCTTAGCCGAGGATTATCTGGTAGAGAGTTGAGACGTCGCCGGCGTTGACCGCCCCGTCGCCGTTAAGGTCGTATCTGGAGCCATCGGAGCCGGCCAGTAGCGCCATATATAGTTCGCTCACGTCGCCGGTGTTCACTTGCCCGTCACCGTTGAGGTCGCCCTTGACGGGTTGCGCCGTGGTCTGGAATGTAGCCACTCTGTTCTTGTAGGTGAAGGCGATGTCGCTGTTCACGTTGCTGTCGGGCCTCCATAGAATCGGTTTGAAATCGTATTGCGAACTCGTTGGCGATGACACTGGCACCAGGAAGTAGTCGCCGTCGGCGGCAAGATGGCCCATGTTGAAGCTCAGCGTTATGTCTTCGGGGCTGTCGGCGACTTGCCATTGAAACTTTGAAATGACTTTCTGGGCTGTTGTGCCGTCGCTGTAACTCAAATTGCAATCGTTGCCTTTGGCGTAATACCCGCCTTCCTCTTTCGGGGCTTTGTAGATTTTCAGTCCCACATACACCTTGCTGGCCTTTCCGAAGAGCTTCTGCAGTCCGTGGAGAGTCACCGTCACCTCGTCGCCCTCGGTGGCGGTGCTGACGTTTGTCGTCACGCCTCGGCTGGCGTGCAGCACGGCTTTCGACCAGTTGTTGTCTGGCTCGATGAAGAAAGTGCTGTAATAGTCAAATCCCGGATATTGTTCGCGGTCGTTGAACTCGATGTTGATGTTGTCGACATTGTAGAAGCCGTTCCACGAGCCGCCCCAGCCCCAGTTGATGTGGAAGTAGCCGTTGGAGTCCAAACCGTCGAAAATCGCGGCATGACTGGCGTTGGAGATGGGCTCGGCGCACACCAGAATCGGTCCTCTTTCGACATAGGTCCGGCAGTCTTGTTTAGACGACAAGTCCTCGCATTTGTAGCCTGGGATGAGGTCGTAATTACCCAGGCTGGTCGACGAGCCGCCGCTGGCGTATGTTGTGCCCAGAATCACCCCGAGGTCGCGCATGAGCGTTGCCACCGCCATGCCTTGCGCTTCAGTATATTCGTTTTTTATATAAGTGTCGGCCATCGTTTCCCAGTCATACTCACGGTAGTAGCTGCACGGCGGCCACTGGTAGTAGTTCATCACCTGCGCCGCGGCGGTGGGCACGCAGCCGGTGGGAGTGTGCTTGTCGTTGACTTTTGGCGTGAGCCAGTTGTAAGGCGCGAACTGGTTCCACTGAGCGCTGATATACGGCTGCACTATTATCTCGCCCGGTGTAAGAGGACCCTGGGCGGGAGCTTCGGGTGCGATGCTTTGTGCGTTTTGCATCAACCGCTCCAGCATGGGAGGTATATTGTCGGGGTCGATTGTCTCGGTGAGCGAATAGCCCAGCACGGTGCTGCGGCTGTCATCGCCCGCTACGAGCACGAAACCCTCGCCGCCCGGGCATGTGACCACATAACCGCCGGCCATCTCTCGTACAGCGACACTTTCAGTCTCATCCTGTAAGGGCAGAATGTGCCGCGCGATGTCTCTCGCCGCTTCTTTGTCAACCGCTTCGGCCTTGATGCCGGCTACCGCCAGCACTACTGATAAAACAAACAAAATCTTTCTCATAATATGCTAATGCTTTGCCAACAAAGGCGTTAGTTATTAATCAGTATAAGTTGGTAGAGAGTTGAGATGTCGCCGGCGTTGACCGCCCCGTCGCCGTTGAGGTCGTATCTGGCCGGGGGATTATCGGTCGACAGAATGGCGTTGTAAAGCACCGAAATATCGGCAGTGTTGACGTAGGTGTCAAAGTTCAAGTCACCCTGAAGAGGGTATGGTTCGCTCCACATCCACCGCAGGAACGCCTCCTTCAGACTGAGATAATGGAACCACAGGTTGACGCGGTTGTTCAGAATACTGGCCTTGATGCCGTATTGCGGCCAACGGCGATAGTCGCTGTCGCAGGCTTTTCTCACTTTGTCGACATGTGAGTTGATGTGCTCCCTCAATACTTGGTAACCGGTTTCTTGGAATTCACCCCATATCTCCCTGACCTTATTTTGGAAATTGGGGTATTTGGCAAAAGCCTGAATCCAGTGGCTCACGGAATACGGCGGCACCATCTCGTAGATGAAATAGTTGAAACTGTCGTATCTTAAATGCGAAAGCGAGCTGCCGAAATCCCACACCGGACCGAACACAATCTTGGTGCTTTTGCCGCGCTCCTTGTGCCAGTAGCAACTGCCGTTGAAGGCCTCGCAGTTGTCCATAATCTCATTGACCACATAGAAACGCGCCAATGCGTCGATGTCGACATAGTTCTCCCACTCGGTGCTGGTCTTGTCGGGCTGATGGATGAGGCTGTCGACAGTGGTGACAAGGTCGGTAAGGTACTCACGCTGGGCGTCGCTCAGCACCTCGGGCGACTGCGGCATGAAACGCATCAGTTGCCCTTCTCCGTCGAAGATTCTTACTTGCCCTTCTTCCCGATAGTTGTCAATCTCCACCAGCCATCCGCCGGTGATGCACGCCGGGTCGGTTTCCTCGTCGTCCTGCTCGGCAATATTCACGCGGTCGGTGTCGACGCGTATTTTCTCAGCAATATGATACAGACCTTTGTAATCGCCGTTTAGCACCAGTTCAACAGGCCTCTGAGCGGGAGTCCATTCCATGCCCATCATGCGGCTCAGCTGGAACGCCGTTTCGTCCCGGAACGGGCCGTACGGGCCGCCGGCGTAGGCCATCAAGCACCAGTGTTTGTTCCTGTTCATGCCCAGCAGAGCTTGTTTTTTGTCGAGTTTTATCCTGTATGGCTTCTTGTCGTACCCCTCCCAAGAGGAGTTGCCGCGTCCTTTGATCAGCAATGGCAACTGATTGCTTGCGCTCCCGATGGCCTCGTAACCCTCCAGTCCGAGGTTGTCGAGGTAGTAGGTTCCGGCGAGATATGTCTCTTTCGATGTGACAGGCACACTGTCCTCGGTGGTTATATAAAGCACCGGGAGCGTGCCAGAGATATACTCCGCCGGATTATGTGGTTCTTCAGTTTCCTGCGCGTGAGCAAGACACACCACAAGCACTGAAAACAAAAACAGCAATATTTTTTTCATTTGGTCGACTGATACGATAAACAATGTGCAAAGGTAGTAAAAGATTCACATCCCGACAAATATGGCCGCTGTTTTTGATTGGTGGTGTGGTATTGTTTTGGTGTTTCGGTTTTTTGTTGTAATTTTGCGGCCTGAAACGCAAGAAAACAACGCGAAATGAAGGGTAATATATGTATTTTTGGTGCGTCAAGCCCCAAATTACCAGAGGTTTACATCGATGCAGCAAGAGAATTGGGCTCGCTGATGGCGTCGCATGGCTGGGGCTGTGTGAACGGCGGCGGCCGCCGTGGGTTGATGCGTGCTGTGAGCGACGGCGTACTTGACGGCGGTGGCGAAGTCACGGGCATCATCCCGCAGTTTATGGTCGACAACGGCTGGCAGTATGACCGTCTTACACACCTGCTCACCACGGCCGACATGCACGAGCGCAAGCGGGAAATGCAGGCGCACTCCCGCGCCGTGATTGCTCTGCCGGGCGGCATGGGCACCCTTGAGGAACTTACCGAGGTGCTTACTTGGCGCCAACTCAACATCGTTGTGAAGCCCATAGTGATACTGAACACTGCGGGCTATTACGACAAATTTATCGCAATGTTTGACCATGGCATGAGCCAGGGATTCATCCCCGAGGTACACCGCGCAATCTTCCAAGTGGCGTCGACGCCCGCCGAGGCGCTGGCACTGGTAGAGCGTGGTATCGAAGAGGGTGTGGTTCCCACTCCGCCTAAATTCCACGATCGGTAACCATCGATGGCAAAGACCGCTACAACACATGCCGCCGACAGCGACAGCTTGGTGCAGCAGTACCACGAGCCGCAGTTCCAGCAGGGTTTCACACGCCCCGCTGCGGGCGACAGTGTGTTGCCGCGTGAGATGCAACTCGACTCACTCGTAGCCCTCGAGCGTCCCCAGAATGCCGACGCCCACCAGGCGGCCCACTCGCCGCTTCACGATATGGGTTCTATGGGTTTGCTGCTGCTGTCGTCGTTCCTGGTGATCACCAGTTATCGCACAGGTTACAAGTATATCGAGAACCTGTTCCATTATATGTTCTCGGTGAAGCGTCGCGAGAGCCTTTTCGACGACCATACCGTGAGCGAGACCCGCATCATGTTTGTCATGCTGTTCAACACCTGGGTGATGGAGGGATTGCTGCTTTATTACGCCGTGGGCAACGTTCGTCCGGCGCTGGTGGCTCACTTGCAGTCGTCGGTATTTATTCATGTCGCGATGTTTACCGCTGTGGCCGCCGCATTCCACTTCCTTCAGGTGCTGGCCTATCGTGTGCTCGGCTGGGTGTTCGCCGAACCTGTGGAGACCCGATTATGGCTCAGTGGCTTCAACTCCACACAGGCCACATTGGGACTGTTGCTTTTTCCCGTTGTCGTGGTCACACTTGTGGCGCCTTCGACAGCAAAAACGACGCTGATTTTGGCCTTGTCGCTGTATTTTTTGGCGCGTTTGGTGTTTATTTATAAGGGATTTCGCATTTTTTTTGGCGAATTCCGTTCCAGTATCCATTTTTTGTTGTACCTTTGCAGCGTCGAAATTGTACCACCTCTCTCAATCTTCGCTGGTACAATCTTCTTGTGTAATGTCGTTTGACGACTGTTTGTAAAGTATTTTTTGTAAGAGTGAAAGTAAAGAAGATTTTGGTTTCGCAACCGAAACCGTCGAGCGAGAAATCGCCTTATTACGACCTGATTAACAAGTATGGCGTGGAGATTGAGTTCCGACCTTACATCAAGGTGGAAGGGGTCACGTCAAGAGAGTTCCGCCAGACCAAGGTGCCCATCGCAACCCACACGGCTGTGATTTTCACGGCTCGTACCGCAGTCGACCACTATTTCCGTCTGTGCAGCGAGTTGCGTTTCGAAGTGCCCGATACGATGCGCTATTTCTGCATCAACGAGCAGATTGCCAACTATCTGCAGCGGTATATCGTCTATCGCAAGCGCAAGATTTTCTTCGGCGACGGTCATCCCGATGATTTGGTGCAACTCATTGTCAAGCACAACAAGGAACGTTATCTCTATCCTCAGAGCGACGTGCTTGAGAGCAAGCTCAAAGGCATTGATCCCCGCAAGATTCATATCATGAACGCCATCATGTACCGCACTGTGAGCAACGGCTTCGACACCGGTTCAGTGTTTGACTACGACATGGTGATATTGTTCACTCCGTCGGGTGTGAAGGCTATGTACGAGAACTTCCCCGAGTTCAAGCAGGGCGACTTGGTGATTGGCGCCATGGGCACGAAGACCCTTGACGAAATCAATGAACTTGGCCTGCGGCTCGATCTCACCACCACCCCCGACGCGCCGTCGATGGCAGCCGCTATCGCGAAGTACCTCGAGGAGCACAAGGACGACAAGCCCATCGAGCACGAGCGCCTGGTGGCCGTGAAGCCCGAGGTAAAGCGCAATCCGCTGCCGGTGTATGTGGCCGAGGATGAGCCCGAACCCAAGAAGCGTTCGTCGAAGCGCTCGGGCAAGGACTCGAAATCGAAGAAATCGACCGCAAAAACCAAGAAGACAACGACGAAAAAGACCACGACCACAAAGAAAGCGGCCGTATAACACCGGCCGTAGAACATACAACAGGGACGCGCCACCCGCAGCAAGGTGACGCGTCCCTCTCTTTTTCGCCCGTTCGCCCGCCTGTAGCATGGCAGCAGCCGACCGGTCGTTTGGTCCAAAAAACGAAAGTGAAGTGTCATCAGCTATTTCATCCGATTTGACGT
>JBGUHM010000020.1:0-16264 GCA_045112115.1 Sodaliphilus sp.
ATTATTTTCTAAAAATTTTTAGATATGATTTTCTTAAAATTTCCACGCGAAGCGTGTTTTAATAACCTAAAGTTAATTATGACACACTCTCTTTATTCCGTCGGGTTGCTGGGCTGGCCTATGAAAATTAAGCAGACGATAATCCTCTCTCTTGTCTGCCCGAACTAACTTATTCTTGAAAAACATCGAATCGGCGAGCAACGGCTTGTACTGCATTTTGAGTTCGCTTTTCTCTTTGTCGGTTTCAAAAATAAGGTTATAACGCGTACCCAGCCGGCGCTCGTCTACCAAGTCGTTGTTCAATTTGATGACGGGGTCAAATCTGCTGACGCGATGAAATTCATAATCACCGTCGTTGTCGAAAATAGTATACTGGTATTCTTTTGTCGAGGCGGTGTCGCTTTTAGCCAAAACTCCAGTAATCTCAGGATTAAAGACACCTTCCGAGCCGGTTAAAGCTACCGAGATTCTGCCATCTTTCTCTTTCAACTCAAGAGTCACTGTGTCATACTCGGTAACGGAGACCCACGTCCCGAGCACGTCCTCCGCGTCGACCATTTTATAATAAGGTTCGACAGTCGCTGATGTCTTCCCCACCGATGACAGGCCGTCATGGGAGAGATAGTAGAACCCGGCTATACATGCCGAGCCGATGAGAAACGTTGTGCACTCACGCAATAATGCCAGTATGTAGCGCCGACGGTAAACTTTCTTGGCTTCCGGAGTTCCTACATACACGTATTTAGGGCTCTTGACTGAAAGTACATCCATGCGGACACCCTTTTCCCAGCAGCACTTGTTGCCTACGTAGATAAAGGCCATCATCTTTCGGAACCCCTTATAGCCGTCGAGTGAAAACGAGGGTAAGCCACAATCGTTGAACCTCCTCACTGCGCAATAGTACTTTGCACTTATCAGCAGCACCAGGATAACGATAAACAGCAATACGCACATCATCGCATAGGACCCGCCAGGAAATAGGACATCACACTTGTTGAGAATCTTCTTCAGCCAAAGGCAGAAAAAGATGAACGGGGCAAACATAATATGCACATATGTGAAAAAATGAAGCCAGACGGCCTCTGATATTCGGGAACGACCGCTTTTGTTGCCAATCATCCTGATGCCCCGGAACAGCGCGTGGAACGGCTCGAGCGGCGGCAACGGCTTGTAGTCATTGTCTCTCATAGCGCTATGGCTTTTGATTTATACGTTGTCCGGGTTGGATATTTTCCCTTCGAGGCGGGCTTCGTCTTCCTCGCTCCACAGCGGGTTCTCATCGTCCCAATCGTCGAAGCCGAAGAAGGCTTCCTCGGCAAACTCCTTCATCTCGCGTCCCTCTTTCTTCGTGGGACGGCCCTGGCCTTTCTGACGGCGAACGAAGCCACCTATGCGTGCCATCTCCAAGATGCGGTACTGGTCGTCGCTGGTGAGGTTTCGCAGGTAGTTGGGCACGAGCTTTGCACCCACGCGGTTGTTGAGCGTGGCGAGCACCTCGAACGTGAAGGTCACGGGAGGTTTCTTCACCTCGATGATGTCGCCCGGCTTAACAGGATGCGACGGCTTGACGTTCTGTCCGCCCATTGTCACACGTCCTAACTTACACTGGTCGGTAGCCAGCGACCGTGTCTTGAACACGCGAGTGGCCCACAGCCATTTGTCTATTCTCACTTCGTTTGCCATAGTCGTTTGTTCTCGGAGCTAACTCCGAGTTTTTTTAATCATTTGTTGTTGTAGTGGGTCATGGCGAAGTCGATTCCGCTCAGGCAGAACGCCCGCACGGCAGCCGACACATGCTTCAGCCGCTCGGGCAGCAACTCGCGCTCCTCGGGAGTGAAATTGCTGAGAACGTAGTCGACCTGAGCGCCCGCGGGAAAATCGTTGCCGATGCCGAAACGCAGACGGGCATAGGCTGCTGTGCCCAGGCACGCGTTGATGCTCTTCAAGCCATTGTGGCCGCCGTCGCTGCCTTTACCCTTGAGACGAACCGTGCCAAAGGGCAACGCCAGGTCGTCGACAAGCACAAGCAATCGCTCCGGCTCAATCTTCTCCTTGCGCATCCAGTATCGGACAGCCTCGCCGCTGAGGTTCATATAGGTCGACGGCTTGAGCAACAGCAACTGCTGGTTCTTCACACGCATGGTGGCCGTGCTGCCGTAACGTGCCGACGAAAAAACGACATTGGACGCCTCGCTTGCGAGAGCGTCCAACATCATAAATCCTATGTTGTGGCGGGTGTCACGGTACTCGGCACCGATGTTTCCCAACCCAACAATCAAATACTTACTCATCTTCTGATCGTCTTTCGGTCTCAGAAAACGCGTAAACAGCTTACTCAGCAGCAGCTTCCTCATCTTCGGTGGCTGCGGCGGCTGCAGCGGCTGCGGCACGGGTAGCACGAACGCCGGCAATCACCAGATCCTTCGAGTTGGCCAACTCGTAATTGTCAAACTTCATGTCACCAACCTTGATAGACTGGCCAATCTGAACGTTGTCAACGTTAACAACGATGCGATCGGGGATCTCGGTGTAGATACCGCGAACTTTCACCTTCTTCATGCTCAGGAAGAGCTTACCACCAGCCTTGACACCGGCAGCGTGACCCTCAACCTTAACAGGAATCTGGACCACAACGGGTTTCTGGTCGCTTACCTCAAGGAAATCGATGTGAAGAATGCTGTCCTTCACGGGATGCCATTGAATGTCTTTGACAACAGCTTTGCGAACCTCGCCGTTGAGCTCGAGGTCGACAACCTGCGTGTCGGTGCTGTAGATGAGCTTGCGAACGTCGGCGAAGTTCACCACGAAATCGGTGGTAAGAACTGCCTTGCCCTCACGGCTGATTTCAACAACCTTCTCGCCCTCGGCGAGCTTGCCGTCGTACTTTCCGTCTTTCAACTCGACTACCTTACCGCCGTTGAGCACGCAAGGAATCTGATTGTTCTCGCGAAGCGCTTTCGCTGCCTTCTTGCCCAGCTCGGTGCGGGGCATAGCCTTCAATGTAAATGTCTTCATTCTGTTTTTAAATTGTTGTGTTACTAAAAATTAAGTTCTTATTGCCCTTAATTTCCCATCACACGGGAGCTCAAAAGCGCCGCAAAGGTACAAACTTTCCCACACCCCACCAAACTTTCGTCAAAAAAAACTTCAAAAACATTTCTCATAATAATATAAAGGTGAAAAAAAAGGTGAAAAAACGCCCACTGCGCCACTAAATATATTTTTCAAAATATTTGAGTCAATTTCCGAAAAGTCTGCTGCGCGCCAGCAGTGCCCGATTTCCATGTTCAATTGTGTTCAATTGTTAAATAAATTAAAAAACGAATACGTGGGGACGGTTCTCGCGTATTCGTTTTTAACATTTCAGCCCCGCCTGTTGCGGCGCTCCACTACTCTTGCGGCACGACGGTGACGGTGCTTGAGGAGGCTTGGCCCTCTTGGTTGACTTGGATTTGCACGGGGATGCGCTCGCGCAGTTCCTCGACGTGGCTGATGATGCCCACGTGTCGGCCCGAGAGAGAGTGGAGCGAGCGCAGGGTGTTGATGGCGCCCTGCAGCGGTTCGCCGCTGAGTGTGCCGAAGCCCTCGTCGATGAACAGAGTGTCGACCGCCAGCTGCTGCCCTATGTCGCTCAACGCCAACGCCAGCGCCAGCGACACCAAGAAGCTCTCGCCGCCCGAGATGGTGCTGGCTGCACGCGTGACATATCCCTGGTAGGCATCCTCAATCTGGATGACAAACGAGCCCGGGACCACCTTGAGTGTGTAGCGGCCGGAGAGCGTAGCCATATAAGAGTTTGCCGAGTGAATAAGGTTGGCGAGCACATAGCTCTGCGCCACCTTGCGGAATTTCTTTCCATCGGCACTGCCGAACGAATCGTTGAGCCTTTGCCACTTGTCGTACTCCTTTTTCCTGCTTTCGACCTCGGCGATCAGTGCACCCAGTTCCTGTTTCGCCTGGTTGTCGGCCGTCAGGATTTGCTCGATGGCGCCCTTGTCGGTATTCAGTTCCGCCATCACTTTCTCGGTCGAGTCGACGCGTTCCTGCAGTGCTTCCACCGTGTCGTCCTCGGCGAGTTCGGGTTTGTTCTGGTCGAGCTGCGTGCGTCGGTTCCGCTCTTGTATGAGCATCTGCTCCGCAGTTTTTGCCTCGTTGCGCTTGCTGTTCACTTCATCGGCTTTTAAGTCTATTTCCTTGCCACTTAATGCATTCAGCTTTTCAAGCAGCTGTTCGTTGAGGCCGGAGTTGTCGGCATAGAATGCCGCAAGTTGCGCCGACTTTCCCTTTATTGTTTCCTGCGCCTGATGCAATTGTGTAAGTGTGGTGGTGAGGCGTGTCCGCAGGTCGTTGGAGTCAGAGAGCAGTCTCGTTCTCTCTTCCTTTGCTGCAGGCGTCACCCCGGCCCATTCAGGTTTCTGCTCCAGAATGCGGTCCAATACAACTTTTACCTGATTATAGTTGTTGGTTTGCGTATCTATCTGGTTGCTGATTTGCTGCATGCGCTGTTTACTCCGTTCATACTGCGAGGCGGCATTTTTCAATTCATTAGAAAAACCAGTGAGATTCTCTCTCCATTCGCCTTCCCACTTGCCGTTGAGCATTGCCGTGACCTTGCTTTCGGCATCGCTCTCTTCGCTCTTCTTACCGTTAACCAGCTTCATCGACGCTTCGATACGCGTCACGCAGTCGGTGCTCGCTTTCAGCGCTTCCCGTTCGTTTTCACGCAGGCGTTCTGCCTCTTTTTGCTTCTCCTCCACTACTTTACGCATCTCGGCCACCTTATCCTCTTTTTTCTCGCCTTCTTTGATTTGTTTGTCGAGCAGAGTTGAAGTTCGTGTGGTTTCTTCTTTAAGTTGACTGAGTTGTGCCGCGACGGTGTCGTCGAGCGTGTCGACACCGCATTTCCGACATTCCTCTGCGGCTTTTTGCTCGGCATCGACAACCGAAGAATCCTTGTCGAACGTGTTTTTGGCTGCCTTGTATTCCTTTTCCATCACATCGATGGAGGCTTTGAGTTTGTTCTCTTCACCTAACAGTTTGTTATACTCGTCATTGTCGGCTTTGTAGTTGTCTTCGAGAACTTTGTAGAGTTTGCGGAATTCGTCCTCGTGTGGAAGTGCCTCCAAAATAACCTGGCCGCACACGGGGCAATGGTCGCCCTTGTGCAACTTCTGGCGCATGGTTCTGGCGTATTTGTCGACCGTGTCTTTTTGCTTATCGAGCAACTCCTTAGACGCTTGTTCCTTGCTCTTGGCATTTTCCACCTCAGGCTCGAGTGCGGCAAGTTGTTCTCGCTTCTTATCTATTTCGGCCATCTTATTAGCGAGATTCTCTTTATTGTCGGCACGGCGACGGCGGGCAGAGTCAAGATTCGACAATGCGCTGGAGGCAAGTTCGATGTCGCGTAGCAGGTCCTTAGCCGCGCTATGACGGTAACGCAACTGCGGTAGTTGCAAGGCTTTTACCTCGTCGTCCCGCTTTTTAAGCTCCTCCTGCTTTTCGGTCAGCGAGTCAACGGCGTCCTGGGCAATGGTTTTCGCCTTTTGGTATTCCGGTTCCAGTTTATTCTTCAGTGTATCCTCTTCCTTCTCGATATCTCCCTTTTCTTTGGCTATTGTCTTCCTGCAGTTGGCTATGGTTTCAATCTTGCTGACAATCGTCTGGGAATTGGCATATATCTCGGCCCGCTCTTGCTCTTCATCCAAGTATTGCTTCACTTCCTTCTGCTCACTTGCAAGGGCTTCGAGTTTGCCTTCGACATAGGCTATACCGCCCAACATAGCGGCAAAGTCGGCTTGCAACTTCTCCAAGTCGGCATTGAGCGCCGTCACAGTGGTTTCGGCATTATTTTTATCTACGAGCCATTGTCTCGCATCTATGGTGGCGCGCCATTGCTTCACCGTGGTGTCGACGGCTTTGAATTCGTCGCTGTCGAGCGCAGACTTTGCACGTTGCATGTTGTCGGCGTACTTCACCACATTCTCGGCAATCTCCTTGTCGGTTTTAAGCCAGTCCCTCTTTGTCTCGTAGCTCTTCTTCTGGGTCTTCTCCGCTTCGAATTTGGCTTTTATCTCGGCTATCTCCCGCTGCTTTTCCTCGATTTGCTCGGCGGAGAGGGTCGTCACACCCTCCACACGCTGCTGCGCCAGTGCCCATTGATCCTTCTTTTCGCTGGTGATTTCAAAGATTTTCTTGCCGATTCGGGTATAGATGTCTACACCGGTGATTTTCTCAAGGATATTGGCTTTTTCTTCGTCTTTGCTGTTGAGGAAACGTGTGAACTCGCCCTGCGCGAGCATTGTCGTGCGGCAGAACTGCGAAAAATCCAGACCTACGGCATTCGCAATCTCATTCCCCACCTCTCTCTTCCTGTCAAAGACTATTCCGGTATCAAGGTTGGTCAACTGCCATTTCGAGTCTTGCAGGGTGCCGTCCACCCTCTGTCTGGCCCTTGCCAACGACCATTTCGACTCGTAATGTACACCGTTATTGCCTGTAAAGTAGAGCGTAACGCTGGCCTCAGCTTTGTTGCGACGCATCAGCTGACGCACGTCATCCATTTGAATCGATTTACCTGTGCCATGTTCATCACGGGTTTCACCCTCCATCGAGGTATTGGACAGACGCGGTGTGTCGTTGTATAGTGCCAGACAGATGGCGTCGAGAATGGTCGACTTACCGGCGCCGGTCTTGCCGGTAATCAGGAACACGTCGCTGTTGCTCAAGGGCTGCGCCTCGAAATTGATCTCAGCATCTTCAATCGATGCGATGTTGTGTATGATAAGTTTCTGGATTCTCATGATTATAGTTGGTTAGTTAATCGTTTCGTGTTTCTTCTTCCAATTGCCGCAAAGCCTCTTCGAAAAGCTCGACCATCTCGTCGTCGAACACCTTCCCCGCGTCCTCGGCATATCTGCGGGCCAGGTTGAGCGGTGTCTCATTCTGCAACTCCTGCACGCTCATGGCCTTTGCCGCCTCAGTCGCAACGACTTTACGGTTACTATTGATATAACACACGGTGCAGCGCTTGTCGGCCGCCAGGCGTTGCGCCTCGTCGAACGCACCAGGCGGTAGGAAATCCTCCACCTCGACGTTCAGGCGCACATAAGCATCCACGTCGGCCGGAAACGCCGTGAGCAGTTCTTTCGCTTCGTTCCACGGCACGAAGCCTTCGGCAGGGAGCGACACCAGCGGACGAGGGTTGTCAATCTCCACCTCGCGCACCACAGGCTTTTCGCCGTGCTTTTCAATCTCCACGACGCTCACCGTGTGATGGAACGTCTCGTCGAAACTCACCGGCAGCGGAGTGCCGCAGTAGCGCACATTGTGACGGCCGGTATGCACAAACTGCCCGCGGTGGATGTGTCCCAGCGCCAGATAGTCATAGCCCTCGCCAAAGGCCGACACGTCGACCGAGTCGATGCCGCCAACCACGCTGTCACGCACGTTCTCGTGACCCAAGAAGTCGCAGTCGCGAACGGTGGTGTGTGCTGTCAGAACCACCGGCAGACCGCCAGTGTTGCGCTCCGCCGTCAAGTCGAGCAGCCGCTGGAAGAAACCTTCCGGAATATTACGCTCGTGGGCGTAAGGCACAGCCACCACGAAGCCCTTGCCCGCAACCTCGATGACGTGTTCCTCGGGGGCGTCACGGTGCAAGTTGCCTATGGCGTGTACGCCCAGGGCGCGCCACGGCGTGCGGAACACCTCATGGCGCGAGCCGCTGTCGTGGTTGCCTGCTGTCACCACAATCGCCATCGACGGGCACGCCAGCCGCAGCGACACCAGAGCCTCGCTCAACATTGTCTGCACCGACGCCGACGGCTGCGACAGATGATACACATCGCCGCACACCACCATTGCGTCGGGCTGTTCCTTTTTCACAATCCTGGTCATCTGGTCGAGCATCGTCCGTTGCTCCTCCAAGCGCTCGTGTCCGTACAGCACATGGCCTAGATGCCAGTCACTCGTATGCAAAATCTTCATCATTTCAAAATTTTTAATGGTTTGAGATTGCAAATATAACACACATTTCGCAATTGGGCAACCCCAGTATACGTATAATAGAAATTCCATCCCAAATCACAATTGCCCCACAGCGAGCGTTCCCCCAGGCGGCAATTGCTGCGCGCCGGCGGCGTCCATTATTCGCATCACCTATCCGGAAAATAATCCGAAAAATCGGCTGAAGCCGTGGCTATTATTGGCTCGATTCGTTGTTGAGTTGTTGAGTCCGGAAAATATTTAGCGGAAATTCCCGACATTTATTTTTTCTCTCGGGAATTTTCAGTAAATTTGCGGCCCAAAATTCAGCGACGATGAAACTCAACGGGAAAGAAACAGACAGCGTGAGCGTACTTGGAGCGCGGGTGCACAACCTGCGCAACATAGACGTCGACATTCCGCACTACCGGCTCACCGTGATTACGGGACTCAGCGGCAGCGGGAAGTCGTCGCTGGCGTTCGACACCATCTTTGCCGAGGGTCAGCGCCGCTACCTCGAGACGTTCTCGTCCTACGCGCGCAACATGCTGGGCGTGCTCGAGCGTCCCGACGTTGACAAAATCTCGGGTCTGAACCCGGTGATTTCCATCGGACAGAAGACGGTGAACAAAAACCCGCGCAGCACCGTGGGCACCACCACCGAAATCTACGACTACCTTCGTCTGCTCTACGCGCGCGCTGCCGACGCTTTCAGCTATATCTCCGGCGAGAAGATGGTGAAATACAGCGTCGACAAGATTATAAACTTAATTTTGTCGAAATACGACAACCGCAAGATATACATTTTAGCCCCCATGGTGAAGAACCGTAAGGGGCATTACAAGGACCTGTTTGAGAACCTCCGCAAGAAGGGGTATCTTCATGTGAGGGTCGACGGCGAGATGCGCGAAATCACTTTCGGCATGAAACTCGACCGCTACCGCAACCACGACGTGGAGCTGGTGGTCGACCGCCTGCGCGTGAGCCAGAAAGACGACCGACGGCTGCGCGACACCGCCGACATCGCCTTCAAACAGGGCAACGGCCAACTGATGGTGCTCGACGCCGACAGCGGCGAGGTGTCGCACTACAGCAAATCGCTCATGGACCCCGCCACGGGCCTGTCGTACCCCGAGCCGGCACCGCACAACTTCTCGTTCAACTCGCCCCAGGGCGCGTGCCACCGATGCAAGGGACTGGGCTATGTCAACATCATCGACCGCGAGAAAATAATGCCCGACATGAGCGCGACCATACGCGGAGGAGGCATCCTACCGCTGGGAAAATACAAAAACAGCCTCATATTCTGGCAGGTGCAGGCCATTTGCGAGAAACACGGCGCCACCATCGACATGCCGCTGTCGGAGCTGCCCGAGGAGTGCCTCGACGACATCCTCAACGGCACGGACGAACGGCTGGCCATCAAGAGCGGGACCCTCAGCACAAGCAACTACTTCCAAAGTTTCGAAGGACTGGTGAAATACATTGAGATGAAGCAAAACGACGAGACATCCACACAGTCGCAGAAGTGGGCCGGCCAGTTCTTCTCACGCGCCACATGTCCAGAATGCCACGGTGACCGGCTGAACAAAATTGCTTTGAGCTTCAAACTTGCAGGAAAGAATATAGCTGAGCTGGCACGCATGGACATGGCCGAGCTAAAGGAGTGGATTGTCAATCTTCGACAAAACGTTACACCGCAACAATGGGCCATCGCCACCGAGATTGCCAAGGAGATCGACAGCCGACTGGGATTCATGCTCGACGTGGGTCTCGACTATGTGTCGCTCAACCGAAACTCGGCCACGCTTTCGGGCGGAGAGAGTCAGCGCATACGACTGGCAACGCAGATAGGTTCGCAGCTCGTCAACGTGCTATACATCCTCGACGAGCCCAGCATCGGCCTCCATCAACGCGACAACCAGCGCCTCATCGACTCGCTGAAGAAACTGCGCGACGAGGGCAACACCATCATCGTCGTGGAACACGACAAAGAGATGATGGAGCAAGCCGACTATGTGATCGACATAGGACCCGAGGCGGGGCGCAAAGGCGGGCGTGTGGTCTTCGCAGGCACGCCGCAGCAGATGCTCCAGCAGAACACCATCACGGCGCAATATCTCAACGGCACGCGACGCATCGAGGTGCCAGCGACACGACGAAAGGGCAACGGAAAGGCGCTCGTACTCACCGGTTGCACAGGAAACAACCTCAAGAGCGCCGACGTGGTGATACCGCTGGGCACTTTCACCTGTGTCACGGGTGTGAGCGGCAGCGGCAAGTCCACGCTTATCAACGCCACGCTTCAGCCCATTCTCAGCCAGAAACTGTACCGGTCTTCCACGGCTCCTATGCCATATAAAAGCATCGAGGGGCTCGACTGCATCGATAAAGTTGTCACAGTTGACCAAACGCCGCTGGGACGCACACCGCGCTCAAACGCGGCCACCTACACCGGTGTGTTCAGCGACATCCGCAACTTGTTCGTGGGGCTCCCGGAGGCTATGATCAGAGGATACAAACCGGGAAGATTCTCCTTCAACACCAAAGGCGGACGATGTGAGGCCTGCAACGGCAACGGATACCGCACCGTGGAGATGAACTTCCTGCCCGACGTGCTCGTGCCGTGCGACACCTGCGGCGGCAAACGATACAACCGGGAGACGCTGGAGGTGAAATTCAAGGGCAAATCGATTGCCGACGTGCTCGACATGACCATCAACCAGGCCGTGGAATTCTTCGAAGCTTTCCCGCGTATCCTGAACAAGATAAAAGTGCTGCAGGATGTGGGCCTCGGATACATCAAATTAGGGCAACCGTCAAGCACTTTATCGGGCGGAGAGAGCCAAAGAGTGAAGCTCGCAGCCGAATTATCGAAGAAAGACACCGGAAAAACGGTGTATATTCTCGACGAACCAACCACCGGACTCCATTTCGAGGATATAAAAATCCTGTTGAACGTATTGAACAGATTGGTCCAAAAAGGAAATACCGTGATTGTGATCGAACACAACCTGGACGTGATTAAATGCGCCGACTACATTATCGACATGGGTCCTGAGGGTGGACGAGGCGGAGGCAAAGTGATCGCCAGCGGCACTCCAGAGCAGATAGCAGAGGCCAAAAATTCCATCACAGGACGATACCTGAAGAAAGAAATTTAGAATTATTCACCCCCTTTCAGGCTCAAAAAACGGCGAATTGCAGCTTTTGAGCCTTATTTTACGCATTCTAGCGCCGAAAATGGGGCAGGGGAGACCAAAAATAGGCGAAAAACGGCATGAAAAACCGAATTTTCTGAATGCAAATCGGAGCACGAAAAACAAGTCAATTTCAGCAACACAATAAAGCATTAACACCAATTAGACAAAGGGAGATTGCTTAATGATGACAATTTTCTCAACTCGCTGAGAATCGAAAAATCCAAGACAAAACGACCTGTTGTGGGGGCGAACGCCCGCGAATTCGAGTTGACGCCATTTTTCGGTGAAAATGGTAATCCTACCACAAGAAATTCACAAAGGCAAACAAAAGGACAAGAGCTGCATTTTGCATTTCAAAACAGA
This sequence comes from Sodaliphilus sp., assembly GCA_045112115.1. Lineage (GTDB taxonomy): Bacteria > Bacteroidota > Bacteroidia > Bacteroidales > Muribaculaceae > Sodaliphilus. Next base: position 11,547 of record JBGUHM010000020.1, read on the forward strand.
GAATTTTCGGCGGCAAATTTGTAATTCTTCATTCATTGTGAGCGCTGCAATCGCGAATTCACAAACACATCGTTTACAAATGAATGATTTTTAAGATTTAACATTTGTTTACATTGAGTATATTTTACTGATAATCACCATAAAAGCCACAATTTATTAAAGTATTCCATCAAGAAATGCCGCATCATTAAAGTTGTGGTTGAAGGCCACAAGCAATATATAACACATAACACACTATTATACACCATTTTATATAACCACTTCTACAAAACTGCTTTAATGCTAAAATTTACAATCGCGACAAGTTGCGATTTTGTCGATTTTGAGAATTTTAATTGTAAATTTGAAAATTTTTCTTTGAAAATTTGGTTTTTCCAATAATTGTCCGTAAATTTGCAAACGTAAAATTCAAATTTGTAAACACCAAAATTCGACCGAAATGGACATTGTTTCGCGATTAAAAGTTTTTCTAAAACAAAACGGAATTGCTAATTCACAGTTTGCCGACACATGCGAGATACCCCGCCCCACTCTCTCGCAGCTGCTCAACGGACGTAATAAGAAGGTGAGCGACGAGATCATCACAAAAATCCACAACGCCTACCCTGCCCTGAACATCCTCTGGCTTATGTTCGGCGACGGTGATATGATTGTTCCAAATGCGAACACACCCTATCCAGCCCAGAATGAGTTCCAAAACCGACCCGCTGAGAATACGTTATTTGGAAATAATTCGGATGGTTTTTCAAATACGCCCGCCACGACGGCCAAACAGTCGATCAGTTTCGGTGCCAGCGATGCCGATTTCGTGGGTAAGAACTCGGCACAGCAGGCTCAACCGACGCAGGGAAACGCCATGCAGGCCGTGCTGCAGAACATGATGCAGGCCGGCACCCGCCCCACTCCCACCCCCAGCGGCGGCAAACACGTCACATCGATCATGGTGTTCTACAGCGACAACAGCTTCGAGACCTTCCTCCCGCCACAGCCGCAGCAGTAGGCCGGCATTTACGGTGTCTCTCGCCCATCGACTAAGCCCTGCTGAAGCATTGTCCATTAATAATATACCATTTCATACATTAATCTACGTATTTCGTAATCTAACAGGGCGAATATTTGGTGAAGGGGCACTCTCGGTTGTAATTTTGTAGCGTAAATCATTGCTGTCCACTAAAAATTATGGACGGTTAAAAAATATAATTATCAAATAAACTCGGTTCACTTGAACCATAAAGATCATTGACATTTTTGAAATTCGGTTTGTCGAAGAGGTCTCTCAATGGCGTCTTATCCGTCAGTGAAATGCTCAGAATCTGGAGAACTTCGTAAACGCTACGCTCAAGTCTCATGTCATGTTGCACAATCGCCACTAGACAGTAAGTGATTATGGCACAGTAGATTTGAATTCGGACGGCATTCTCTGAAGTTCCCCAGAACCGCTTGATTTTCAGATGCTGCTTAAGCCACTTGAAGAACAGCTCAATGCTCCACCTGTATTTGTAAAGCAGGGCAATGGTCAAAGCATCTGACTCCAAATCGTTCGTGAGAAAGATGTACACTTTGCCTGTTTCGGGGTCAAGATAGACGACTTTCCTTAACTGTTCGGGATAGACTTTAGCGCTTTTATAAACGGTGAAGTGTCCGATGGAATCGGAAAGCACATTCTCGGGAAGTCTCCTTTTCCATTTCTTGGCCTTGAATTTCACATTGCGTTTTGCCCTAACAACGAAGAAAGCCTCAATCAAGTTTATCTTGTAGAGATTACCGAAATCGTTGTAGCCCCGGTCAAAGATGTAATGTGCATCTTTCTCGTATGGAATCTCAGGCATGACTTTGCTGTCGTGAACAGACGCTGGCGTAATGTGCACGTATGCAGGAATTTGCGTTTCAATATCATACAGCGTGTGCATCTTGACTCCGCCTTTGTGCTTGCGGAATTTGGCCCACCAGAACACGTCAAGGCACAAGTCGATGGTAGTCGAATCAAAGGCGTAGACGTTGCCATTGAGGTCAAAAATCTTGGTCGCTCGCTTCTCACGGGCCAGCTTGATCATGTAAAATGCGAAGTCCTCGAAGATGCGATAGTCACGATTTTCATTCGCTTTCGAGAGATTGCTGCGCGTCACGCTTTTCCCCATTCCGAGATGGTAAAGCTTGCCATGGTGAGCCTCAAGAGCCACAACCAAGTCACGCAATCCATCACGATTACACAGCTGACCGAACATCATTGTGAGCATCTGATTCCAGCAAGTGAAGCTCTTTATATATCTGTCTCCGTGATACTTATCTACAAGATGTCGAAACTTGTTGTTGTTAAGGAATTCTGCTAATTGGGCAAAAACATATTTACTTTTATTCATAACAGCCTGATTTAGACCGCAAAAGTAATTTGAAATCGTCGCACCCCAAAATTGTCAACTAACAAACTGAATTTCAATTATTTCAAAGACCTATTTTATGATTCTTAGTGGACACTAATGAGCGTAAATAGCAACGAAACAATAAAACTCAACCGATATGAAGACTTACAGCAACACCGAGAACAACCAGACCGAGTATTACACTATCAACCGCATGGATTCGCTTAATGAATACATCGCCGAAAATAGTTCAACAGCACTGCGCCAGCGCTTGACCATCGCCTTTGCAGTTGTATCATCCGGCTTACTCTACTTGATTGGATATGCTCACTTCATCGGCCTGTTTTAAACCATTATTGCCAACAATCGACAAACAGAGTCAAAACCATAAACTAAAACGCTTTATGAGAAAGATTACATTGATAATGCTGCTTATGGCAGCGACGCTCACCGCAACGGCCGGCAGCGCCGAGGGGTTCAAGTTCGGCGTGAAAGGCGGCCTTACGTTTGGCCAACTGAAGATGAGCGACGACAACGGTTCGCTACGCGACATCTACAGCAGCGACAACAGCCGCCTGGGGTTCAACGTGGGTCTGACAATGCAGTACATAGGCCGCTCGGGCTTTGGACTCGACCTGAGCCTGCTCTATGCGCGCACCGAGTACGGCTATTGGGACGAGGACCGTATCCACAAGGATATGCTCGATGTGCCCATCCACGTCGTCTTCCATATCCCCACAAGCATCAACGACAAGTTCTCGCCCTACCTCTACACCGGCCCCGACCTGATGTGCAACTTCACCGACAGGCGCTACAGCTGGTACGACAGGTATGACAACTACTATTACAACGACTATTACAACGACTATTACTACCGCCCCGTGCGCGCCGTCTTTTCCTGGGACGTGGGACTGGGGGTGATGCTGTTCAACCATGTGCAGGTGCAGGCCGGATACACGTTCGGCATCAACAACTCGTTTGAGGACAACCACAACACCTCATACGGCAAGAGCCGCGTGTGGAACGTCTCGGCAGCCGTGGTGTTCTGACTTCACCACACAATGACACGATGCCCCCCGAAACTGAGTTCGGGGGGCATCGTGTTATGTCTCAAGCGGGGTTACCTCTTCCCTATCGCCTGGATTTGGAAGGAACTCTGAGTGTAGAGTGTGTTGCCGTCCGAGAAGCTGATAGCGAAGTCGAGCATGCCGCTTTTCAGCTTGTTGGTAGCCACAACGTCGGCCTGATAGCGCACGGCCTTGCCGGGAGCCAGTTCGCTCACTACAGCCGTGGGCGAGAGCAGAATCTGCTTGGTTCCGGTGACGGTGATTACCGGTGCTATATCGTACACGTAGTCGCGACCGTAGTTGCGAATCTCGAACTCGAGATAAGCGTGTTCGCCGGGGTTGATGCTGTTGTCGCCGTTGCCGTCGTAGTAACGCAGGTTCTCGATGGCGATGTCGGCAAACGGGCTCGCTGGGGTATTGTTGACATACGACTTGTTGTTGTAATCGTCGTAATAGTCCGACGAGCTGTAGTTGCCGTCCCTGGTCTTCGGCGTGGTGGCGGCAACGCCGATTGCACCGCCTATAACCATTCCGGCAATGGTGCCCACATTATGTCCGTGACGACCGCCTGTGATACCGCCGATAGCCGATCCCAACATACCTCCGAGCGATGCACCTGTGGCGCCTCCGTAGAACTGGCTCATGCTCTGGCAGCCGCTCGTCACCAGCATCAATGCACAAAGTGACATTAAAATCGTTTTCTTCATAATATTTCCTTTTTTATATAGTGTTGTCAATTATTTATCAGCTATTTGACTATCAAAACCGCGTTTGGTTGAATCGGGTGGTCGATTTTTTTCACATTTCATATGTTGCGGCTCACTACCACACGTGCAGTCTGGATGGTTTCGCCATTGTGCACGACCTGCGGACGCAACACGTCGCTAACGCGTGTCTCGCCGGGCGACAGACTATCGTCGGCAACATATTCCACCTCGGCGCCAATGGCCTCGTCGTACGGTTCTCCGAGCAAAGCAGGCACCTCGTAACCTTTCGACTGCAATGCCCCGCGCAACTGCTTGAGCGCCTTGCGCAGCGGTTTGATGCCTTTTGCGCCGTCGGCTATATGCGTCAGCGAGGTCTCAATTCTCGCCAGTTCGCCGGCAGCTTTCAGCGCCACCGCATGGTCAGGGGCTTCGGTTTCCTCATCCACCGATGCCTCCAGCTCCGGCAACAGCGACTCAACCATCTTGAGGTCGTGTTCCAGCGACTGCTCCTGCGCGTGGTTCATGCGCTCCAGCTCCACTGTCACGCCCCGCTTGATACGGCGACGTAGCAGCCAGTATACCAG